>NZ_JBIQHY010000019.1:16962-20852 GCF_044508335.1 Actinomadura sp. | reverse complement strand
CCCCCCGGGACGGGCCTCTGCCCTTCGTCACGACCGCTCTTCCCCGCCGCCCGGACTGCCCGAGCCGTCCGAGCCGTCCGAACTGCCCCGTTCGGCCGGGTCGCGGGGGGCGCGGTCGGCCGCCCGGCTGGCCGTGGAGGCGGCGCGGCGGAGCTGGTGCCCGGCCTGCTGGACGGCCTGGACCGGGCGGGCGGGCAGGTGCCGGGTCGCGCCGCGGTGCCGCCGCCAGTGCTCGCGGGCGCGGGCCCGGTGCTCGACGCGCAGGTTCTCGATGAGCCGGTCGATGTCCATGGACACCTCCCCGTACAGCGGCCACAGGTCCCCGGCCGCGGCCCGCCGGTGCAGCTCGCGGCGCAGCCGGGCGCGGCGCTCGCGGGCCACGTCCACCCGCACCTCCAGGTCGTGCTCGGCGAGGAACGGGCGGGCGTCGCGGGTGAGGTCGGAGCGGGCGAGCCGGCCGTAGGCGGCGACGCTCGCGGCGATCCCGGCGAGCGCGTCGCCGAGCCGGTGGCGCAGCACCGGGTCGGTCAGCAGCCGGCCGCGCTCGCCGAACTCCTCGTCGTCGGCGAGCGACCGGGTCAGGCCGCGCAGCGACAGCATGAAGTGCTCCAGGGTCTCCATGGCGTTGCGGAGCGCGACGCCGGCGTCCACGAGCCGCCGCGCCCGCGGGTTCAGCTTGACGCTCTCCTCGGCGGCGCGAGGTCGCGGTCGGTGCGGCGGAGCTCGCGGGCGAGCCGCTCCGCCGCCTCCTGCCAGCGGGCCGCCTCGCCCTCGGTGCGGTCGCCGCGCAGCCCCTCGGCGATGTCCTCGATCGGCTCGCGCAGCTTCTCGGCGGCGTCCTGGACGGCCTCCTCCGCGGGCCGCACCCGCACCGACGGGACCAGCAGCGTCGCCGCCAGCCCGGTGGCCGCGCCGATCAGCGTCTCCAGCACCCGATCGGCCGCGCCCGCCCCGCTGGCCGCGCCAAGCGCGAAGATCAGCATCGCGGAGATCGGCACCTCCAGCACGTGCTCGCCGAGCCGCAGGACGTGCCCGATGACGAGCGCGGCGCAGATGGTGATGCCGAGCGCCCACCAGGAGAACCCGATGGTGGACGCCGCCATCACCGCGACCAGCACCCCCGAGGTGACCGCGAGGACCCGCAGGATGCTCGCCTTGATCGTCTGGACGACGGAGAACTGCACCACCAGCAGCGCGGTCAGCGGCGACAGCAGCGGCTCCGGCGTCCCCGCCGGCAGCACCGCGTCCGCCAGCACGAACGCCAGCACGGCCGTGAGCGTCAGCCGGGCGATGCGGTAGACGGTGGACTGCACCTCCGTCGCCACCTGCAGCGGCGAGCGTCCGGCGCGGTCGCCCCGGCCGGGCCGGAGGCGGGAGAACGGGCGTGGCATGCCGTGTGTTCTTCCCGCGGGACGGCAATATTGCGGCAAAGCCCGTGAATGCGGGGCAGGTCACGTCCTCCGGCGGGCGCGGAACGCGGCGACGTTCGTGCGGTTCGCGCACGCCTCGGAGCAGAACCGGCGCCGCCCCGCCCGGGAGGTGTCGGCGTACACCCGGTCGCAGCCGCCGGCCGCGCAGACGCCGGTCCGGCCGAGGCCGTGGTCGACGACCAGGTCGGCGAGGTTCATCAGCGTGGTCGCGCGGAACCGGTCCGGGAGCCGGGACGAGGGCGGCGCGTAGTGCATGTGCAGGCCGTGCGGCTCGTGGTCGGACAGGTGGGGGTGCATGGGGACCTCCAGCATGAGCCGGTTCAGCAGCGCCGTCGCCTCCTCGAGCCGGGCGGCGGTGAAGAACGGGCGCAGGGTCCGGCCCCAGCGGCGGAACTCCTCGGCGTCCTCGTCGCGGAACTCCTGCCAGAAGAACTCGTTGTCGCGCAGGATGGCGCGGATCGCGCCGGCCGAGTCGTCCCCGCCGGCGCTCGTCACGGCGTTGACCAGCGCGACCGCCGCCGCCACCCCGTGGCTCCTGTAGCCCGTGACGCGCATTACCCCTGCCTCCGGTCCCGCTCGCCTGGCGTAAATGTTATCTTGTTTATAACCCTTACACGAGTCGTCCCCGGGGATGCGCGGTGGAATGCCCACGCTGTGGCTGGCCAGAGTCCGAGGTGTACGAGGTGCTGTCGCGGCACCCGACGTCCGAGGGGGTCGTGACCTATACCCGATGCGCCTGCGGCCGGCTCCAGATGCGCGTGGAGCGGTACGGGCCGGGCGCGGTCGTGGCCGCCGGGCGTGTCGACGCGCCGGCGCTGGACCGCTTCCAGGGCCGCCTGTTCTAGAGCCGCGGGTTCTGGGGCCGCCGGTTCTGGAACCGCCGGCTCTAGTGGCGCCAGCGGGTCGCGGCGGCGATCTCCTCCGGCGTCGCGCCGTCCAGCAGCGCGATCTCCCCGCGCCGGACGGTCGCGACGGTGTCGACAACGGCCTCGCCGAGCGCGTCCCGCAGGACGGCGTCCGCCTCGAACGCCGCGACCGACTCCGCCAGTGACGACGGGAGCGGCGCGATGCCCCGCGCGGCGCGCTCCTGCTCGGACAGACCCGCCGGATCGACGTCGACCGGCTCGGGCAGCCGCAGGTCCATGCCGAGGCCGTTCCGGCCGGCGGCGAGGAGGGCCGCCAGCAGCAGGTACGGGTTCGCGGCGGAGTCCACGCACTTGACCTCCAGGTTCGCCGCGGTCTCCCGCTCGCCCTCGGCGCCGGTGATGAACCGCAGCGCCGCCTCCCGGTTCTCCAGCCCCCAGCAGGCGAACGCGCCCGCCCAGTGCGACGGGACCAGCCGCAGGTAGCTCGCCACCGCCGGCGCGCCGACGGCCAGCAGCGCGGGGAGGCGGCCCAGGATCCCGGCGGCGAACGCCTCCCCGGCCGCCGTCATCCCGTACGGGCCGGAGCCGCCCGCCATCGCGTTCTTCGGCCCGTCCGAGGTGTCCTCCCGCCACAGGCTGAGGTGGACGTGGCCGCCGTTGCCGACCGAGCCGGCCTCGACCTTGGGGGAGAAGGAGGCGGCCATGCCGTGCTCCATCGTCACCGCCCGGATCGTCTCCCGGACGATGACGGCGGTGTCGGCCGCGCCCAGCGGGTCCTCGGGCTCCACCGACACCTCGTACTGCCCGGCCGCGTACTCGGGGTGCAGCTGCACGACGGTGACGCCCGTCTCCTTCAGCGCCGCGAGGACGTCCCGCAGGTAGCCGGCCAGCTCGGTGACCCGCGTCATCCCGTACGCGGGGCCCCGGCAGGCGGGGACGAACCCGTCCGCGCCGCCCTTCGACACCGCCCACTCGATCTCGAACGCCGCCTTCACCGACCAGCCCAGCGCGGCGAGCCGGTCGGTCTCGCGGCGCAGCAGGGCCCGCGCGTCCAGCGGGTGCGGGGTGCCGTCCTGCGCGTACCGCAGCGCGGGCGCGTGCGCCCAGCCGGGCAGCGCCGCCATCGGCGCGAGCCGCTCCAGGACGGGATGGAGCCGCAGGTCGCCGACGGGCCCGCCGACGTGGCGCCCGGACACGATCGAGTCGTCCAGCAGGAACACGTCGAACACCGGGGACATCCCGACGCCCCAGGCGGCGGCGTGCTCCAGCCGCTCCACCGGGACGGTCTTGGTGCGGGTGATGCCGCTGACGTCCACCCAGGTCAGCGCGACGCCCACGATCCCCTCCCCGGCCATTCTCCGGGCCGCGACGGCGGCGCGGGCGGCGAGCCGCGTGCGCTCGCGCCCGCCGAGCGCGTACGCGTCGAGGCCGGTTCCGCTCGTCGCGGTCTCAGAGGTCTGTTCCACGGTGCTGGCTCCCGGTCGGAGTGGCGGAGGCGGACGCGGGCACGGCCCGTATGGGCATCGTAGGGAGAACACCGGCCCGTTGCAGTCAGGGCCCGTTGCAGTCAGGAGGAGCGCGCCGTGCTGGAGCA
>NZ_JBIQHY010000019.1:8630-16862 GCF_044508335.1 Actinomadura sp. | reverse complement strand
GGCCCGTTGCAGTCAGGGCCCGTTGCAGTCAGGAGGAGCGCGCCGTGCTGGAGCACCTGGAGTCGATGCGGCTGGTCGACCACCACTGCCACGGCGTCCTCGACCGCGATCTCGACCGGGCGGAGTTCGAGGAGGCGCTGACCGAGGCGGAGACGTCCGGGCCGCCCGGGACGACCATGTTCGACACGCAGGTGGGGTTCGCGCTGCGGCGCTGGTGCCCGCCCGTGCTGGGCCTGGACGCGCACGCGGAACCGGACGAGTACCTGGCGCGCCGCGCCGAGCTGGGCGCGGCCGAGGTCAACCGCCGCTTCCTGGCCGCGGCCGGGCTGGACGCCCTCTACGTGGACACCGGCTACGGCCCGGAGGCGCTGCTCGGCCCGGCCGAGCTCGGCCGGCTCGCCGGCGCGGACGCCCGCGAGATCGTCCGGCTGGAGACCGTGGCCGAGCAGGTCGCCGCCGCCGGCGTCGACGCCGCGGCCTTCGCCGGTGAGGTGCGCGCCCGGATCGACGCGAGCGGCGCCGCCGGCGCCAAGTCGATCGCCGCCTACCGGGCCGGTCTCGAGCTGTCCGGGCTGCGGCCGTCCGACGCCGAGGTGACGGGGGCGGCCGGGCAGCTGATGCGCGCGGCGGAGGCGAGCGGCGCCGCGCCGCGCGTCTGCGACGAGATCCTGCACCGGTTCCTCGTGTGGTGCGCGGTCGACGCGGGGCTGCCCGTCCAGTTCCACGTCGGGTACGGGGACGTGGACGCCGACCTGCGCCGCGGCGACCCGCTGCTGCTGATCGAGCTGCTGCGCGCCATGGACCCCGCCCCGGCGCTGCTGCTGCACAACTACCCGTTCCACCGGCACGCCGGCTACCTCGCGCAGGTGCTGCCGAACGTGTACGCCGACGTCGGCCTCGCCACCCACAACCTCGGGCACCGCTCGCCCGCGCTGATCGCCGAGCTGCTGGAGCTCGCCCCGTTCGGGAAGGTGCTGTACTCCTCGGACGCCTTCGGCCTCGCCGAGCTGTACCACCTGGGCGCGCTGCTGTTCCGGCACGGCCTCGCCGGGTTCCTCGCGGGCGGCGTCGAGGACGGCGCGTGGACGGCCCGGGACGCCGGGCGGCTCGCCGGGATGATCGCGTCCGGCAACGCCCGCCGCGTCTATGGTCGGTGACGAGACGACGGCCGGGAGGACCGGCCTTTGGGAGGAACGGCATGGCCGCACGCGAACGCCTGCTCGTCATCGGCGGCGACGCCGCCGGGATGAGCGCCGCGTCCCAGGCCCGCAGGCTGCGCGGCCCGGACGACCTGGAGATCGTCGCGGTCGAGCGGGGGCACTACACGTCCTACTCGGCGTGCGGCATCCCGTACTTCGTCGGCGGCGTGGTCGACGATCTCGACAAGCTGATCGCGCGAACCCCCGCCCAGCACCGCGAGCGGGACATCGACCTGCGGCTGCGCACCGAGGCGGTGGAGATCGACCTTGCCGGCGGCAGGGTGCGCCTCCGCGACGTGGACGGCGGCGGTGAGCGCTGGGAGCCCTACGACGACCTCGTGGTCGCGACGGGCGCCGTCCCCGTCCGGCCGCGCCTGCCCGGGGCGGACGCCGAGGGGATCTACGGCGTCCAGGTGCTGGACGACGGGGTGGCGATCCGGCGCGCCGTCGAAGAGCGGGCGCCGCGCCGCGCCGTCGTGGTGGGCGGCGGCTACATCGGCCTGGAGATGGCCGAGGCGATGGTGACGCGCGGGCTGGAGGTGTCGCTCGTGGACGCCGCCGACCAGCCGATGGGGAGCCTCGACCCGGACATGGGCGCCGTCATCGCCGACGCCATGCGCGGCCTCGGCGTGCAGCTGCACCTGGGGGAGCCGGTCGAGGGCTTCGACACCTCGCCCGGCGGGCGCGTCACCGCGGTCCGCACCGGGAGCCGGACGCTGCCCGCGGACCTGGTCGTCCTGGGGCTGGGCGTGAAGCCGGCGTCGGGGCTGGCCCGCGACGCCGGGATCGAGGTGGGCCCGACCGGCGGCATCGTCACCGACCGGCGGATGCGGACCCGGTCGGCGCGCGTGTGGGCGGCCGGCGACTGCGTCGAGAGCCGCCACCTGGTGTCGGGCGGCCCGGCCGCGATCCCGCTCGGCACGCACGCCAACAAGCAGGGGCGCGTCGCCGGCATCAACCTCGGCGGCGGCTACGCCACCTTCCCGGGCGTCGCCGGCACCGCCGTGTCGAAGATCTGCCACTGGGAGGTCGCGCGGACCGGGCTGAGCGAGCGGGAGGCGGCCGCCGCCGGGTTCGCGGCGCTCAGCGTGGTCGTCGAGTCGACGACCCGCGCCGGCTACCACCCGGGCGCCACGACGATGAAGACGAAGCTGATCGCCGAGCGCCGGTCGGGGCGGCTGCTCGGCGCGCAGATCGTCGGCCGGGAGAACGCCGCCAAGCGGATCGACGGCCTCGCCATCGCGCTGTGGAACCGGATGACGGTCGAGGAGATGACCGGCCTCGACCTCGGCTACGCCCCGCCGTTCGCGCCCGTCTGGGACCCGGTCCTGATCGCCGCCCGCAAGGCCGCCGACGCCGTCGCGGAGGACATGCGCGCCCGTCCTTGATCGCCCGTCCTTGATCGCCCTGGCGCGTCCTCCGGCGGCTATGAGAGGGCCTTCTCCAGGGCCTGGAGGACGTCCGCCACGAGATCCTCGGTGTCTTCGACACCGGCCGAGAAGCGGACGAACCCCGGCGCCACGGCGTCGCCGCCCCACCTCGCCCGCCGTTCCGCGGAGCTGTGCACGGCGCCGAAGCTGGTGGCCTGCATGACGAGCCGCAGCGACCCGAGGAAGCGCTCGGCGGCCTCCTCGCCCGGCAGCGTGAACGAGACGACGCACCCGGACCGCCGCATCTGCCGGGCGGCCACCTCGTGCGACGGGTCGTCCGGCAGCCCCGGATACCTGAGCCCCCGAACCCGGCCCCGCAGCGCCTCGGCCACCGCCAGCGCGTTCGCCGCCTGCCGCTCCAGCCTCAGCTGCAGCGTGGCCAGCGACCGGTGCGCCAGCCACGCCTCCATCGGCCCGGGGACGGCGCCGACGGTCTTGCGCCAGAGCCGGACCCCCTCGGCCAGCTCCGGATCACGCGTCGCGACATGCCCGAGCAGCAGATCCCCGTGCCCGGTCAGCGCCTTGGTGTCGCTCGCGACGGAGAAGTCGGCGCCCAGATCCAGCGGCCGCTGCCCCAGCGGCGTGGCCAGCGTGTTGTCGACCGCCACCAGCGCGCCCGCCGCGTGGGCCGCCTCGGCGATCCGCGCGATGTCGCACACGTCCAGGTTCGGGTTGGACGGCGACTCCAGCCAGACCAGCCGGGCACCGTCCACCAGCCCGATCTGAGCGTCCCCGGCGGTCGGCGCCATCCGCACCACCGCCCCGTAGGACTCCAGCCGCTCCTTCAGCTCCCGCGTGACCTGGTAGCAGTCGTCCGGCATGACGACGACGTCGCCGGCCCGCACCCGCGACAGCAGCACGGCCGACACGGCGGCCATGCCGGACGAGAACGAGACGGCCTCCGCCCCGCCTTCGAGCTCGCCGATCGCCCGCTCCAGCAGGGTCCACGTCGGGTTGGTGTCCCGCCCGTAGGTGTACGGCCCGGTGGGTTCGCCGGCCAGGTGGAAATGCGACGCGAACACCGGGCCGGGCAGCCCCGGCGTGTGGTTCTCCGCTTCCGGCCGCCCGGCGCCGACGGCCAGCGTCCCGTCCCCGATCGACATCCCCGCCTCCTCACGGTCCGGCGTCCATCGTCGCGCACGCGCTCGTCCCGCCGTTCGCGCGACCCGGCGGTTCAGCGGTCACCCCGGTCAGGAGTTGCGGAGGGAGTCGGCGATGCCCCGGGCGATCTCGGACTCCTCGATGCGGCCCAGGCGTTCCAGGGCGTAGGACTTGTTGTAGTGGTCGTTCCAGGAGTCGGGCCCGTTGTCGATGGCGTAGTCGATGGCGGGCAGCGCCTCCTCGTAGCGGCCCAGCTTGACCAGTGCGGCGCCCTTGACGCTGTGGGCGCTCGCGAGGTCGTAGCGGCCGGCGCCGACGGCGCGCCCCCCGGTGATGAGGGCGATCGCCTGCTCGACGGCGGCGAGGGCGTCGGCGTCGCGGCCGCCGTCCATGAGGAGGATCGCCCGGTTGATCCGCGGTGCCGGGTAGCCGGGCTGGACGGCGATGGCCTGGTCGTACGCGGCGATCGCCGCGGCGGTGTTCTCCGTCCGGGTGAGCGCGCGGGCCTTCTCGAAGTGGGACGCCACGTCGGACGGGTTGAGCCTGAGCGCCGTCTCGAAGGCGGCGAGGGCCTCGCCGGGCCGTCCCGCCTCGGTGAGCGCGATGCCCCGCCAGTGGTGGGCGGCGGCGTACGGGGGGCGGAGCGCGACCGCGGCGTCGAACTCGCGGATCGCCTCGTCCGGGCGGCCGGACTTGACGAGTTCGACGCCCCTCTTGTGGTGCTCGACCTCGGCGGGCCGGGGGCGGCCGCTGAGCCGCTCCAGCTTCGTGCCCGGCGCGAGCTTGCCGCCGCAGGACGCGCAGCGGGGCGCGCGGAGGCGGGAGCCGGGGGCGTGGCAGCGGTCGCAGAAGTAGCTGCCGCAGTCCTCGCAGATCTTGAACTGGATCGCGTAGTTCTCCGGGTCGGCGAGGGCCACCGGGTTGCCGCCCGGCACCTTCGACACCGAGATGAGCCGCGTGCACGCCCAGCCCGAACAGCTGAGGATCATGGTCGTCCCTTTCCGTCCTCGAACGTGTAGTCCCAGTCGAGTTCCCAGGCCCGTATCGCGCGGTCCCGGCCGCGCGTCACCGCGAGGTGGGCGTCGGCGCTGAGGCCGACCCACTCGACGGCGTCGCTGTGCGCCTTGAGGGTGTGCAGGCAGCGTCCGGACGGGAGGTGCCAGACGCGCAGCGCCCCGTCGGCGCCGCCGGAGGCCGCGAACCCGTCGGCGGTGCCCTCGGTGAGGCAGTCGACCGGCTCCCGCGGGCGGTGCAGGAGGCGTTCGGCGCGCAGGTCCCAGATGCGAAGGGCGGAGTCCGGGCCGACGGTGGCGGCGATGGCTCCGTCGGCGTCCACGCGGATCGAGGCCAGGTGCTCCGGCGCACCGGGGATGTAGCCGGTGCCCTCGCCCGTGGTCCCGTCCGCGGTCCAGAGGACGCCGACGGTGTTGCCGCACGACACCACCGTGCGGCCGTCCGCGCTCATCGCGGCGGGGGTCTGCCCGGGCAGGATGTGCGCGCGCTTCCCGTCCAGCCTCCACAGCGTCACCACGCTTCGGAAGTCGCCCACGAGCAGGGTTCCGGCGTCCGGGCCGAAGCGGAGGGAGAAGACGATCCCGCTGTGGCCTTTGAGGACGTGTCTGCGCCGGCCTTTGGCGAGGTCCCAGACCCGGACGACGCCGTCCTCGTCGCCGGACGCGGCGAGCCGCCCGTCGGGGCTCACCGCGAGCGCCCTGACCTCGGGGCGGTGTCCGCCGAGGACGCCGACGCATTCGCCGGACATCACGTCCCAGATCCGGACCCTCCCGTCGCTCGCGCCGGTCAGCAGCCGGCGGCCGTCGGGGGTGAACGCGAGGGAGCCGACGGACATGCCGCCCACCTGGAGCGTGTGCAGGTGGTCGCCGGACGCCGCGTCGACGAGCCACGCGATCGACCAGCCGCCGAACGCCGCCGCGAGGACGCCGCCGGGGCTGAGGACGCTCACGCTCACCAGCTTGCCGCCGGTGTCGGGGAGCGGGCGGCCCTGCCAGGCGCCGAGCAGCGCCGTCCGGCGGCCGTGCCGCCCGGCGGCGCGCCAGAGGTCGAGCAGCTCGCGGCTCCGCTCGTGGCCGGGCACGCCGCGGGCGGCGCGCAGCTCCGCGGCGGCCCGCGGCCACTGGCCGCCGTCCGCGAGGCGGCGGGCGCGGTCGAGGGCGAGTGCCGCCGCGTCGGCCTCCCGGGCGAGTTCCGCCGCGGTGCGGGGACGGGCGTGGCTCCACGGCGAGCGGGGACCGGCGTCCGCGAGCCGCCACACCCGGACGGCCGGTCCGCCGGCCGCGGTGACCGCGTGCCGCCCGTCCTCGCTCAGCATGAGCGCCCCGCCGGCGCCGCGGCCCGGCAGCGTGCGGAGGCATCGTCCTTCGTCCAGGTCCCACAGCTGCAGGCCGTCCGGGCCGATCGCCAGGGCCCGCGCGCCGTCGCCGCTGACCGCGAAGCCGGTGTCGGGCAGCGCCGGGACCTCGACGGTCCGGAGGGGGCGGCCCGCCACGGCGTCCCAGACGCGCAGTTCGGTCCCTGCCGCGGCGAGCGCGACGCGGCCGCCCGCGCTGAGCGCGACCCGGGCGCGGGGGATCGTCGTCGTCCGGACGAGGACGCCGTTGGCGGCGTCCCACACCCGCAGCCGCATCGTGGTGGGCTCCCACCGCACGATCCGGCCGCCGGCGGTGGCCGCGACGGCCCCGCCGAGGCTGCGCCCGAGGTGCTGCTCCTCCTGCAGCGTGCGGACGCAGTGGCCGCCGGCGGTGTCCCAGAGCCGGACGGCGCCGCCCTCCGTGGCCGACACCAGAAGGGAGCCGTCCGGGGTGAACGCGAGCGAGTCGACCCGGCCGGCGTGGCCGCCGAGCCGGTGCAGGAGCCGCCCGGACCGGACGTCCCAGAGGAGCACGGCCCCGTCCGTCCCGCCGGAGGCGGCGAAGCGGCGGCAGGGGCTCAGCGCGACCGCGCTCACCCCGCCCCCGAGCCCGCCGGAGTGCGCGGGCAGCACGTGGAGGCAGCGGCCCGCCGCCACGTCCCAGATCCGCACGGTGCCGCCCTCGGAGCCGGGCGGCGGCGGGCTCGCCTCGTCCCGGCCGCCGCTGACCGCCGTCGCCGCGTCCTCCGCGAGCGCGACGGCGCCGACCGCGTTGCCGTGGCCCTCCAGCACCACGGCCGGCGGCGGGGCGTCCAGCCGCCGCGCGCGGGCGAGCGCGGCGGCCGGTTCGGGAGCGCCGGGCGCCCGCCGGGCGGCCGCCTCCAGCGCCGCCGCGGCCCGCTCCGCGTCACCGCGCTCCAGGTGGACGAGGCCGAGCAGGTGGTCGCCGATCCAGTCGTCGCGGTGGGACGCGCGGACCTGCTCCAGCTCGGCGATGAGCTGCGCGTCCGTCATCCGCCCCGCGCGCCAGAGCCGCAGCCCGCGGTTGAACACGGCGTGCGGATTGCTCGGGTCGGCCTGCAGGGCCCGCTCCCAGAGCGCGTCCGCCTCCTCGGCGTGCCCGAGGTCGAGCATCGACAGCGCCTGGTTCGACAGCCCGTCCGCCAGCAGCGTCGCCGGGGCGGGCCGCGCCCGCGGATAAGGGTCGCCGGTGACCTGCGCGTACACGGTGGCGAGCTCGTCGGCCAGCGCGTCCATCCGGTCGGGCCGGGACGACGGGTCCGGCCGGAAGCACGCGCGCAGCAACTCCGCCAGCCCGGGCGGCAGGACGCCCGCGGCCCGCACCGCGAACTCCTCGAACACCCGCCCGCCCGCGGCGCCCGACCGGGTCGGCGGGCCGCCGGTGAACATCGACAGCACGCTGAGCGCCCACGACCACACGTCGGTCGCGCGGGTCAGCGGCGTCCGGCCGTCCGCCGCCGCCTGCGCCTGCTCCGGCGAGCAGTACGCCGGGGTCAGCCCGGCCAAGCTGACGGCCGGGTCGGCGTCGGGGCGCGGAACCCCGTCCTCACCCGCCCGGATTCGCGCCTTCGCCAGCCCGAAGTCGGTGACCTTGACGGTCCCGTCCGAGGTGAGCATCACGTTGGCCGGTTTGACGTCCTGATGGACGAGCCCGCTGCGGTGCGCGTGGTCCAGCCCCCAGGCGAACTGGATCGCGACGTCGATGATGCGGCCCGTGGTGCGGCGCGGGTCCGGGTCGCGCAGCCGGCCGTCGCGGATCGCGTCGGCGAGGCTGCCGCCGGCGACCCACTCGGCGAACACGCCCGGCAGCGGACCGACCCGGCGGACGTACGCGCAGTTCACGATGTGCGGGTGCAGGCCGAGCCCGACCCACGTCTCCGCCTCCGCCTCGAAGCTCCGCAGCGCCTGCTCCGACTTCACCAGCTCGGGGCGGGGCACCTTCACGGCCAGCTCGGTGTCCCAGCCGCGGTGCCGTACCCGGTAGACCAGCCCCATGCCGCCGGTGGCGACCACGTCGCGGACCTCGTACAGATCGAGCACGACATCGCCGCGCCGCCACGTCGCGTCGATCATGCCGGAATCCTACGGATTCGCGGCCCCGCTCTTCCACCGT
>NZ_JBIQHY010000019.1:0-8530 GCF_044508335.1 Actinomadura sp. | reverse complement strand
GCGGCGGCTCAGGCGCGGCAGGTGAGGGGGCGGCCGCCGTTGAAGGCGATCATGTCGTTCAGCGCGGCGGCCAGGTCGATCTCGCCGCCCGGCGGCAGGCCGTCCAGCTCGGCGTAGGCGCGGTGCAGGTTCCCGACCAGCCGCTCGGGGTCGGTCAGCTCCGCGTACGCGCCGAGGTCGGCCTCGCGCGCCGCCTCCAGCGGGGTCAGCCCGGCCGGTTTCGCCGCGGCGGCGGTCTCCTGCACGAACCGCGCGTAGCCGAGCACCCGGCCGATCAGCTCGGGGCCGCCGACCGGGCCGTGCCCGGGGACGATCGTCTCCGCGTCCAGCGGCGCGACGACCTCCTCCAGCACCTTGATCGCGCCCGCGACCGACCCCTGCATCAGGAACGGGGTGCCGCCGTTGAACAGCAGGTCGCCGCAGAACAGGACGCGGCGGTCGGGGATCCACACGATGGAGTCGTTGGTGGTGTGCGCGGGCGTCCCGACATGCCGGACCTCGCAGCGCAGGTCGTCCACCCACAGGGTCACGCCGTCGGTGTAGGTGAGGAACGGCGCCTCGACCTCGATGGCGCCCCAGTCCACCTTCGTCCAGAACGGCTCGTCGAACGGCTTGCCCCACGCGAGCGCGCCCGCCCGCGTCCCCTCGTGGCCCACGACGGTCGCGCCCGCGAACAGGTAGTTGCCGAACGTGTGGTCGCCGTGGTGATGGGTGTTGACCAGCGTCCGGACGGGCCGGTCCGTCACCGACCGGATCGCCTCCAGGTACGCGCGGGTGCGGCGCTCGGTCGAGCACGCGTCGACGCTCACCACCCCGCGCGTCCCGGAGAGGAAGCCGGTGTTGTTGATCCACCAGGTGCCGTCCGGCTGGACGTAGGCGAAGATCCCGTCCGAGACCTCCTCCAGGCGGGGGCTTCCAGGCCCGTCGATCCCGGGTGCGTCGCTCATGGGACCGGCAGTCTAGCCCCGCCCGGCGGCCGGATCAGTACTCCGGCAGGGTCGTCAGCACGTGCGGGCGCGGCGCCGACCTGCGCGCGGACGGCTCCTGCGTCCCGGCGGAGCGCAGCACCTCCCCGGCGCCGAGCACGGCGGCGTCGCCGGTGTCGTCGCCGAGCCGCGCCTCCAGCCCGGTCCTGTCCCTGATCAGCCGCTCCAGGCCGGGCAGCCGGGCGCAGCCGCCGGTCAGCGTGATGCCGACGCTCAGCAGGTCCCCGGAGATCTCCGGGGAGCAGCCGGTCAGCCCGGTGCCGATCGCGGACACGATCTCCGCGACCGGCGCGGCGATCGCGCGGCCGATGTCCAGCGTGGTGAGGACGATCTCGCGCGGCATCCCGCTCGCGATGTCGCGGCCGGTCACCACGGTCTGCCGCACCGGCCGCCGGCCGAGCGGCGGCACCGCGCCGACCTCCAGCTTCGCGGTCTCCGCGGCCGACTGCGCCAGCACCACCCCGTGCTCGCGCCGGACCATCGCGACGATCGCCTTGTCCAGCGCCGACCCGCCGACGTGCGCGGTGTGCGAGGTGACGAGGCCGCCGAACGCGATGACGCCGACGTCGGTGACGTCCGCGCCGATGCACGCGATGACGGCGATGTCCGGCCGCGTGGACGTGGTCATCTCCATGCCGATGGCGGCGGCGATGGGCGTCGGCACGAGCGTGAGCCGCCGCGCGCCGGCCTGGTAGGCGGAGAACTGCAGCGCCCGGTAGTGGACGGACGTCATCCCGCTCGGCACCGTGACGACGAGCCGGGGGCGGGCGGTGTAGTGGCGCCGGTGGTGCCGGCGGACCAGGTGCCGCATCAGGTACTCGGCCTCGTCGGTCTCCGTCGGTGCGCCCTCGCGGATCGGCCGGACGAGCGTGACGTCGGGGTTGCGCCCGGCCATCTCCTTCGCGGGCCGGCCCAGCGCGAGGATGCGCCCGGTCTCTCTGGACCGCGCGAGCACGGACGGCTCGCGGCACACCACGCCGCGGTCCCGCACGTGCATCCGCACGGTGTCGCTGCCCAGGTCGATAGCGGTGTCACGGCCCGCGAAGTCCCACATCGCGTCCCTCCCAATCGCCCCGAAAGTCGCAAGAGTCTTGTTGATGCCCTTGCGGCCTGCGGCGATGCCCACGGCCGGGTAAGCGAATCGCAACGTCCTGGCGACCGGAGATCCGGAATATCCGGAACGCCCACCGGCGGGCCGGGCCCGCCCGGCGCCCAGTGCCGGGCGGGCACCAAGAGATCATGAGAGGGAGATCATGTCGCCCGTTCCGGACACGCGGGCACGCTGCAACATCAGGTGATCTGCCCGATCCGCCCGACTTCCGCGAGGGCCTTGTGCAAGCAAGGTGTTGGACGAGAATGCTTGTGAATTGTGTTTTAGCGTGCTTCCCTGAGACGCATGGCTCACCAGACGCTGCGCTTCGCCGCCGGGACGGACGTCGGCAGGCGCCGGAAGACGAACGAGGACTCCGCGTTCGCCGGTCCGCGCCTGCTCGCGGTCGCCGACGGGATGGGCGGGCACCCGCACGGCGACCTCGCCAGCCGGACCGCGATCACGACCGTCGCCGGGCTGCCGTTCGGCGACGACCCGGCCGCGGCCCTGGCCGCCGGCGTCGCCGAGGTGTCCGCGCGGCTCGACGACCTCGGCCGGCGCGACCCGCGGCTGGCGGGGATGGGCACGACGCTCACCGCGATGGCCTGGGACGGGCGCCGCTTCGCGGTCGCGCACATCGGCGACTCCCGCGCCTACCTGCTGCGCGGCGGGGACCTCTTCCAGCTGACCCGCGACCACACGATGGTCCAGACGCTCGTGGACGGCGGCCGGCTCACCCCCGAGGAGGCGGTGAACCATCCGCGCGGCTCGGTGCTCGTCCGGGCGCTGCAGAGCGGCGGCAGCGGCGAGCCCGACCTGTTCCGGCACGACGCCCTGCCCGGCGACCGGTACCTGCTGTGCTCCGACGGCGTCTCCGGCTTCGTCCCCCCGGACGCGATGCGCGCGGCGCTGGCGGAGGAGGCGTCCCCGGCGGACGCCGTCGCGCGGCTCATCCGCCTCGCGAACCGGGCCGGCGGACACGACAACATCACCTGCGTCGTCGCGGACGTCGTCCCCGCGGGAGGGGCGCGCGACCAGCGGCCGCAGATGGTCGGCGCCGCGTCCCGGGGGCGCCTGGCCCGGCTCGGGCGCCGATGAGCGGCGACCCCGGGGTGACCGCGGGCGACATCGCGCGGCTGGTGGGCGTGGGCCGCGCGACGGTCAGCAACTGGCGGCGCCGCCACGGCGACTTCCCCCGCCCGGTCGGCGGCACCGCGACCAGCCCGCTGTTCTCCCTCGCCGACGTCGAGGACTGGCTGCGGCGCAACGGCAAGCCGTTCGAGGTGTCGCTCGGCGACCGGGTGTGGCAGCGGCTCCGCGCGGCCGGCGACGACTTCCGGCTCGCCGACCTCGTCGGCTGGGCCGGGCTGCGCCTCCTCGAACTGCGCGGCGGAGCCGCGGGGGACGCCGTGCCGCCGCCCGCCCTCGAACCGGACGACCCCGCCCTTCCCGGCATGCTCGCCGACCTCGCCGCCGAGCACGGCCACGCCGCCGCCTTCGAACTGCTCCTGCGGCGCTACGTCCGGGCGCACTCGCGGCGCCTCGACCTCACGCGCGGGGACGTGGCGGGGCTGATGGCCCGCCTCGCCTGCCGGGACGGCGACGTCGTCCTCGACCCCGCGTGCGGGCTCGGCACGCTGCTGCTGGCCGCGCCCGGGGCCCGGCGCGCCCTCGGCCAGGACGCCGACCCGGCCGCCGCCCGCATCGCGGCCGTCCGGCTGCTGCTCGCCGGGACGCCCGCCGGCGTCGCCGCCGGCGACTCCCTGCGCCGCGACGGCTTCCCCGGCGAGGTCGCCGACGCGGTCGTGTGCGACCCGCCGTCCGGCGACCGGGCCTGGGGCCACGAGGACCTCGCCGGCGACCCGCGCTGGGAGTACGGCCTGCCGCCGCGCGGCGAGCCCGAGCTGGCCTGGGTCCAGCACTGCCTTGCGCACGTCCGGCCGGGCGGCCGCGCGGCGCTGCTGCTGCCGGCGGCCGTCGCGGGCCGCCGCCCCGGCCGCCGCATCCGCGCCAACCTGCTGCGGGCCGGCGCGCTGCGCGCCGTGCTCACGCTCGCGCCCGGCGGCCCCGACCTGTGGCTGCTGCGCCGCCCGAGACCCGCCGAGCCGCCGCCCGCCGCCGTCCTGCTGCTGGACGCCGGCGGCGACCTCGGCCGCGCCGAGCGCGCCTGGGAGCGCCGCGCGGACGGCGAGTTCTGCGTCCCGGTCATCGACCTGCTGGACGACGAGGTCGACCTCAGCCCCGCCCGGCACCGCCCCCCGCAGAGCGGCGCGGCGTTCGCCGACCGGTTCACCGAGGCGCTCGGCCGGCTGGCCGCCGCCGCGCCCGTCCCGCCCGCGGTGGAGCTGCTGCCCGATCAGCGGCCCCTGCCGTTCACCACGCTCGCCGAGCTGGCCAAGGCCGGCGTCGTCGCGATCAGCCACGCGCCCGCCCGGCTGCCGGCCGGCGGCGACGTCCCCGTCCTCACCGCGGACGACGTCGGCGCGGGGACGGACCCGTCCGGCACGGCCGCCGCAGACCCCGGCCTGATCATGCTGGAGCCCGGCGACGTGGTCGCCACGGCCGCCGGCTCCGCCCGCGTCGTCACCACCGGCGGCGCCGCGCTCGGCCCCTACCTCACCCGCTACCGCCCGGACCCGGAGCGGCTCGACCCGGGCTTCCTCGCCGGGTTCCTGACGTTCGCGCACACCCGCACCGGCACCGGGTCGAGCCGCATGGACCTGCGCCGCGCCCGCATCCCCCGGCTTTCCCTCGACCGGCAGCGCGCCTACGGCCGGGCGTTCCAGGAGATGGCCCGGCTGACCGAGACATTGCGCGAAATGTCGTCACTGGGGGAGGCGCTGATCCGGCTAAGCTTCGACGGATTGCTGGACGGCCACCTCCGCCCCCGCCGATGACCCAGGCCGAGATCCAGGCCGACGACCCCCCGGGGAGAACCATGCTCATCGCCGACAGGTATGAGCTAGACGAACTGCCGCTCGGTCGCGGCGGCATGGGCGCGGTGTACGCCGCCGACGACACGCGCCTCGGCCGCCGCGTCGCGGTGAAGTTCCTCGAACTGCCGGGCGGCGGCGCGGACGACGAGCTGAAGCGCCGCTTCGTCCGCGAGGCGCGCATCCTCGCCCGGCTGGAGCACACCGGCGCCCCCACCCTCTACGACTTCGGCGCCTTCGACCAGCGGCTGTACCAGGTCATGCAGTTCATCGACGGCGTCACCGTCGCCGACCTGATCGCCGAGCACGGGCCCGTCCCGGTGCCGTGGGCCGCCGGGATCACCGCGCAGGCCGCCGCCGTCCTGACCGCGGCGCACGCGCTGTCGATCTGCCACCGCGACCTCAAGCCGACGAACCTCATGCTGTGCCCGGACGGCAGCGTCAAGGTCCTCGACTTCGGCCTCGCCGTCCTCGGCGGGTCCGACGTCGCGCACTTCACCCGGCACGGGCAGATCCTCGGCACGCCCGCCTACATGGCGCCCGAGCAGATCGAGCAGGGCGTCGCGGACGCGCGCAGCGACCTCTACGCGCTCGGCTGCGTCCTGCACGAGATGCTCACCGGACGGCAGCTGTTCGCCGGCCCCACCGCCTACGCGGTGTTCGACAAGCACGTCCGCGAGCAGCCGCCGCCGCTTCCGGGAGTGCCCGCCGAGCTCAACGCCCTCGTCCAGGACCTGCTGGAGAAGAAGCCGGAGAAGCGCCCGCCGGACGCGCCGGCCCTCTACGAGCGCATCCGCCCGTTCACCGGGGAACCGCCGCTGCTGCCGGGCTTCCTGGAGCCCGCGGCCATCCCGAGCCCCGAACGCATGTACGCCCAGATCCTGAGCCTGCCGCTCGCCCCCGGCCCCTGCTGATCCGGTCCCGTTGATCCGGCCCCGTTGACGCGGCCGTGCTGATCCGGGCGTGCTGATCCGGCCGGGTTGATGCGGCCGTGTTGATCCGCTGGAGCCCGCCGCCATGGGCATGGGAGCGCCCATGGCGGCGGATGCTCCGCGGGTTCCGTGCGGGTTCGGCGCGAGTCGCGGGCGCGCGTGGAGTCAGGTCAGCACTTTGAACGGGGTGCGGCCCGTGTACGTCGCCCAGTTGTGGTTCTGGAACGCGTACTTGTGCCCGGCCGGCCTGGTCCGCGGCCTCGGGGCGGGCTGGGTCTCGTCCGGCGGCGTCTTCTTCGACGGCGCGTCGCTTCGCGGATGCTGTGCCGCGGAATCCCCCGGGCGGGGAGCGGGGCCGCCGGGTGGCGCGGCCTGTTTCGCCGGGGTGCGTCCGGGGGAGGTCGCGGGGGAGTTGTCGTGGGATTTGGGAAGGGTGTCGGCTGGCGGCGGAATTTCGGGGGTCCGCTGCTTATCTGGCGGTTTCTGGTCGGCTCTCTTCTGCGCGCTCATCCGGTCTATCTTCTCGACCAGTTCCTTCACCGACTCGGAGAAGTCCCGGTATTCGGGCGCGCCGGGGCGCACCGCTCCGGCGAACTGTTTCTTCCGGCGTGCACCGATCTTGTTGATGCGGACTCTGGCGCCGGAATGGGGCGCGTGCAGGAATCGGTGCCGCCCGACATAGAGGCCGACATGGCTGCGGCCGTGGAAGAAGACGAGGTCGCCGGGTTCGAGGTCCTTCAGCTTCACCTTCCGGTCGACCTTGCGGTACTGCCCGTAGGTGACCCGCGGGATCCGCACGCCCGCCTTGCGCCACGCGGCCATCGTGAGGCCGGAGCAGTCGTAGGCGTTCGGCCCGTCGGCGCCCCAGCGGTAGGGCTTGCCGATCTGCTTGCGGGCGAACTTGAGCGCCTTCTTCGCCTTCTTCCGCTGGGTCGCCTCCCGCGTCCGGTACCGGTCGTAGGCCTGCACCTTCGCCAGCGTGGCGGAGTCGAGGTGCAGGCTCTCCAGGACCGCGGGGTTGAGCGCCGCCCGCGCGGGCGCGCTCAGCGGGACCGCCAGCGCGAACCCGGTCGCGGTGACGGTGGCGGCCGCGAGGAGCACTCCCTGTTTTCGGCCCCCCGTCCGGGTGCGGCCGGTATGGCCGTCGAATGCTCCGGTTCCGGCGTCGTCTTGGTGTGAGTGGCGTCCGATGGACATTTCGTTCTCTCCGTTCTCCCATTCTCGGGTCGTGTCTCGGCGGTGATCACCCCGCCGAGAGTCCGGGTACCCGTTGATCGCCATGGGATTGGGAGAGATCGCCGATTTTACATGATCATGACGGCGAATTGGATGCGCGCTTCAGTGTCTTTGATCATGCGGTCAGATGGGCGAGCGAGGTGAGCGGGACGGGGAGCCAGGCGGGCCGGTTCCGCGCCTCGTACCGGACCTCGTAGACGGCCTTCTCGAATTCGAACGCGTGCATCAGCACCGAATGGGCGGCCGGGTCTGCGCCGCCCGCCGCCGCGTAGCCGCGGCAGAACGCGGCCCGGTTGCGCGCCGCCCACGCGTGCGCCCGCGTCTCCAGGTGCGGCCCCGACTCGGTCGGCACCGTGCCGGCCTTGGTGATGAGGAACCGCGCCGCGTACTCGAAGGAGCGCAGCATCCCGGCGACGTCGCGCAGCGGGTGCGCGAGGGCGCGGCGCTCGCTCTCCGCGCGGGCCGGCTCGCCCTCGAAGTCCAGCAGCGCCCAGCCCGACTCCGTGCGCAGCACCTGGCCGAGGTGGTAGTCGCCGTGCACCCGCTGGACGGGCATCGGCGCCGCCCGCGCGGCCAGGTCCAGGAACGCCCCGGTGAGCGCCTTGGCGTGCGGCGCCAGTCCGGGCACGGCCCGGCAGGTCGCGGTCAGCTCCGCGTTCATCCGGGCGGCCATCGCCCGCACCTCTTCCGCCGGGACGGTGGTCACCCCGAAGGCGTCGGCGAGCGCCCGGTGCACCTGCGCGGTGGCGGCGCCGAGCCGCTCGGCCTCGGCGGCGAAGTCGCCGCCCGCGCCGCTCGCGTCCAGCTCCGCCCACTCGTCGCCGGGCGGCAGCGGGTAGGCGAACCAGTCGCGGACGCTCGCGATCGCCAGGCTCCAGCCTTCCGCGCCGGTGTGCAGGTAGTCCGACAGCAGCCCGAGCGTGACGGGCTCCGCGCCGGGCGCGTCCGGCTCCAGCTCGATCCAGCCGTGCACGGCCGGGACGTGCGCGCAGCCCCGGCGGGTGAGTGCGAGGTTGACCTCCAGGTCGAGGTTCACGCCGTTGCTGAGGCGCCGGAACAGCTTGCAGATGTAGGCGTCGCCGAACAGCAGCGAGGTGTTGCTCTGCTCGGTGGTGATGGGCAGGCTCGCCAGGTCCGTCCGGATGCGGGCGCCGTCCACGCGGTGGAACCGCAGCGGGCCGATGGACGCCTCGTCCGCCAGCGCGTCCAGCAGCGTCCGGGTCAGGTCCGGGTCGTGGGCGGCGTCGTAGAGGCGCGCCTCCGCGCCGCCCGAGCCTCCGCCGATCTCCACGTGCCGGAGCCGGTCGGGCAGTTCGCGGCGGACGCCGAGCAGCAGCTGGTAGTGGTCGGTGG
>NZ_JBIQHY010000101.1:16162-26196 GCF_044508335.1 Actinomadura sp. | reverse complement strand
GGGCACCAACCAGATCCAGCGCATGGTCATGGCCCGCCAACTCCTCAAGTAGCCGGCAGCCGCACCTCGAACACCGCGCCGCCGCCGGGGGCGTCGCCGACGGCGATGCTCCCGCCGTGCGCCCGCGCCAGGTCCCGGGCGATGGCGAGGCCCAGCCCGGCGCCGCCCTCGTCCCGGCTGCGCGCGTCGTCCAGCCGCACGAACCGCTCGAAGATCCGCTCCCGGTCGGCGGCCGGCACGCCCGGCCCGTCGTCGGCGACCCGCAGCACGGCCGTGCCCGCCTCCTCGCGCAGCGAGAGCTCGACCGCGGCGTCCGCGTGCCGCTCGGCGTTGTCGAGCAGGTTGCCGACCACCCGCGACAGCCGTCCCGGCACCCCCATGACCCGCGGGTCGCCCTCGATCGACGCGCGCACCGCGACCCGGCCGGCGCCCGCGCGCCGCTCCAGCTCGTCCCGGACGAGCCGCCCGAGCGGCACCGGACGGGCCGGCGGGCGGTCGCCGGCGTCGATGCGCGCGAGGAGCAGCAGGTCGGCGGCGAGGTGCTGGAGCCGCACGACGTCCGCCACGAGCCCGTCCACGTCCAGCAGCCCCGGGTGCGCGGCCGCCACCTCCAGCTGCGTGCGCAGCGACGCGATCGGGCTGCGCAGCTCGTGCGAGGCGTCGGCGACGAACCCGCGCTGCCGCGCCACCGACTCCTCCAGCGCGGCGAGCGTCTCGTTGGTCGTCGCTGCGAGCCCGGCGATCTCGTCCCGCGACTCCGGCACCGGCACCCGCCGGGCCAGGTCGCCGGACGCGGTGATCTCCGCCAGCTCCGCCCGCACGGCCTCCACCGGCCGCAGCGCCCGCCGCGTGACCAGCCACGTCACCCCGGCGACCACGGCGAGCAGCAGCGGCAGCCCGGCCAGCATCGCCCGGGTGACCGTGCCGACCGCGTCCCGGGCGGCGGCCAGGTCGGCGCCCGCGTACACGGTGACGGTCTCGTCCCGCGGAGTCGTCACCTCGACCGCGGCGAACCGGTAGCCGGCGGTCCGGCCGTCCACGGTCGCGCCGCCGGTGGTGAACGCCGGGTCGCCGTCCGACACCTCGCCCCGTCCGGGATCGTCGTCCCGGTCGTCGCCCCGGTCATCGTCGTCGCCGCGGCCGCGCCCGGAACCGCCCGGCCGCACCTCGGAGGAGCCGGTGCCGTGAATCGCCTCCAGGTCCTCGCTCACCGCCCGGACACGGCCGTCCTCGCCGACGACCTGCACCGGATGGTCCTCGGCGTCGGGCAGGTCGAGCGCCCCGTAGGGGACGCCGGTCGCGAGCTGCGCCGCGACCTCCCGCGCCGCGACCTCGGCGCGCAGGTCGGCCTGCCCGGCGAGGTTCGCGCGCAGCAGCAGCACCACCGCGAGCCCCGCGGCGACCAGCGCGCCCGCCACCACGGCGGTCGCGCCCACGGTCGTCCGGGCCCGGACGGACGACGGGCGGCGGGCCACCTCAGGCGCCCCCGTCCCGGGCCAGCCGGTACCCGGCGCCGCGCACCGTCGTGATCGACCGGCGCCCGAACGGGACGTCGAGCTTGCGGCGCAGCGCGCTCACGTACACCTCGACGATGTTGGGGTCGCCGTCGTAGGCGAAGTCCCAGACCGCCTCCATGATCTGCGCCTTGGACACGACCCGCCCCGCGTTCGCCGCCAGGTGCTCCAGCACCGCGAACTCCTTGGCGGTCAGCTCCACCTCCGCGTCGCCCCGGAACACCCGGTGCGCGGCCGGGTCCACGGTGAGGTCGCCGAGCACGATGGCGGGCGCGGCGCCGCGCGTCCGGCGGCGCAGCAGCGCGCGGACGCGGGCCACCAGCACCACGTACGAGAACGGCTTGGTGAGGTAGTCGTCGGCGCCCGTGTCGAGGCCCTCGGCCTCGTCGTACTCGCCGTCCTTGGCGGTCAGCATCAGGATCGGCGTCTCGTCGCCCGCCGCCCGCAGCGCCGCGCACACCCGGTAGCCGTTCATCCCGGGCAGCATGATGTCCAGGACGATCAGGTCGTAGCCGCCGCCGAGCGCCCGGTGCAGGCCCTCGGCGCCGTCGTGGACGGCGTCCACCGCGAAGCCCTCGGCCGCCAGCCCCCGCGCGAGGGACGCGGCCAGGCGCCTCTCGTCCTCCACGATCAGCAGGCGCATGCCCTCAGCCTGCCAAACCCCGCCTGAAGACGGCTTCAGGTTGCTTCAGGAGCGCTACAGGAACGCCCGGCATCGTCGGTTCCGCAACGTCGGAGGGCACGAAGGGGCGGAGTCCGATGAAGATCGACGCACGGCGCCTGGCCGGGCGCATGGCCAGGGGACGCGGGCTGCTGGTCACGGTGGCCGCCGCGGGCGTCCTGGCGGCCGGGGGAGCGACGGCCGCGGTGGCCGCGGCGCACGACGACGACGGGCCGGGCGCGAGCGCGACCCCCACCGGCGACCGGCCCGGTACCCGGCCCGGCGACCGCAGCGGGGGCGGCGGCGCTCCGGCCGCGGCGGAGGTGCCGGTCGCGCGGGCGGTGGACGCCGCGCTGAAGGCGGCGCCCGGCAGGGTCGCGGAGATCGAACTCGACGACGAGCACGGCGTGACCGCCTGGGAGATCGACGTCGTCACCGACGGCGGCGACCGGCGCGACATCGCCGTCGACGCCGCAACCGGCGAGGTCCTGGCGAACCGCGCCGACGACCGCGACGACCGGGACGGCGACCGCGACGAGGACCCCGCGGCCCTGCGCCGGGCGAAGGTGACCGCGCCGGCCGCGGCCGGCGCGGCGCTGAAGGCGGTCTCCGGACGGGTGACGTCCGCCGAGTTCGAGACCTGGCACGGCAAGGCCGTCTGGGAGGTCGACGTCACCGGCGAGGACGGGACGGCTTACGAGATCACCGTCGACGCCGCCACAGGCGGGGTTCTCGACAGGGAGGCGGAACAGGACTGACGCGTGTCGCGGCGGGGAAGGGGACCAGGGGAGGTGCGCATGAGTGAACAGAGACCCGGCCCCGACATCGACACCAGCGTCTCGCACGTGGCGCGCATCTGGAACTACTGGCTGGGTGGCAAGGACAACTATCCGGTCGACCGCGAGGTCGGCGACCAGATCCTCGGGATGCTGCCGGACGTGGCCCGGCTGGCGCGCGCGTCCCGGCTCTTCCTGAACCGGGTCGTGTGGCACCTCGCCGCCGAGGCGGGCATCCGCCAGTTCATCGACATCGGGACCGGCCTGCCCACGGTCGACAACACCCACGAGGTCGCGCAGCGGGCCGCGCCTGAGTCGAGGATCGTCTACGTCGACAACGACCCGCTGGTGCTGGAGCACGCGAAGTCGCTCCTCACCAGCACCCCCGAGGGCCGCACGGCCTACATCCACGCCGACGTGCGGGAGCCCGACGCGATCCTGGAGGCCGCCGCGGAGACGCTCGACTTCAGCAAGCCGATCGCGTTCACGCTGATGGGCATCCTGGAGTTCGTCCCCGACGACGAGGAGGCGTACCGGATCGTGCGGCGGCTGATGGCGGCGGTGCCGTCCGGGAGCTACTTCGCGATGTACGACGGGACGAACGTCATCCACGGAGAGGCGTCCGACCGGATCGTGGAGGTGTGGAACGCCTCCGGAAACGCGCAGCTGGCGCTGCGGACGCCCGAGCAGATCGCCGGGTTCTTCGAGGGCCTGGAGGTGCTGGAGCCGGGGATCGTCCCGGTGACGCACTGGCGCCCGGACACGCCCGGCGAGCAGGAGGCGGTCGACGCGTTCGGCGGGGTGGGCCGCAAGCCCTGACCGCCCGCGCCGTTGACATGCAACCATCCGGTTGCCTATCGTTTCAGACAACCGGATGGCTGCATGTCCGGACGGCGGCCGCGACGAAGGCACTGGCGGGCAGATGGGCGCTCGCACGGACGAGGACATGGACGAGGACGACGTCTTCAAGGCGCTCGCCGACGCGAGCCGCCGCCGGCTGCTGGACGGCCTCAACGCCCGCAACGGCCAGACCCTCCGCGAACTGTGCGCCGGGCTCGACATGACCCGGCAGTCGGTCAGCAAGCACCTGGCGGTCCTGGAGGCCGCCGGGCTCGTCACGGCCATGCGCCGCGGGCGCGAGAAGCTCCACTACCTCGACGCCGCCCCCATCAACGCCATCGCCGACCGCTGGATGAGCCGGTACGACCGGCACCGGGCGCGCGCGCTCGCCGACCTGAAGACCGCATTGGAGCAGGCCCCGATGACCGCAAGCGAGTTCGTCTACACCACCTACATCAACACCACGCCGGAGCGCCTCTGGCAGGCCCTCACCGACCCCGCCTTCACCCGCGGCTACTGGGGCGTCTCCTTCGAGACCGACTGGAAGCCGGGCTCGACGATCACGTGGCACGAGGAGGGCGCGACCACCGCCGACCCCGAGCAGGTCGTCCTCGAAGCCGACCCCGGCCGCCGGCTCTCCTACACCTGGCACACCTTCACCCCCGAGTGGGCGAAGAGCGTCGGCGTGGACGAGGAGACGCGGCGCAGGCTCATGGCCGAGCCCCGCTCCACCGTGACCTTCGACATCGAGCCCGCCGGCGAGACGGTCAAGCTGACCGTCGTCCACCGGGCTGGCGAGGCGCTGCTCGACATGTCCCGGCACGGCTGGCCGCACGTCCTGTCCGGCCTGAAGACCCTGCTGGAGACCGGCGCCCCCCTGCCCAGCGTCTGACCGGCCGGCCACTTCCGCGACCGCGACCTGTCCCGCACACCGTCCTGTTCCGCACACCGTCCTGTCCCGCGCACCGTCGTCTCGCCCGACCTCGGCGACGCCGAGGAGGCCGCGGCCTTCGCCCGGCCGGGGCGCCGACTCACCGCCCGCCGCCGGGCGGGTCGTCCTCGGCGGCGGTGCCGGGCGGGCGCGGGGCGTTGAGGTTGTAGCGGACGCCGAGCATCCGGATGACGAAGCAGGCGCCCGCGGCGAGCAGCGCGGAGGGCAGCGCGTAGAGGTCGGCCTTGACGGCCGCGACGGTGATCCCCGCCGCGACGAGGGCCGGGATCGCGTACAGGTCGCTGCGCAGCACCGACGGGATCTGCAGGACGAGCGCGTCCCGGATCGTGCCTCCGCCGACCCCGGTGACCACCCCCAGCGCCAGCGCCGGCCCGATCCCCAGCCCGTAGGACAGGGCCTTGCTCGCCCCGATGACGGCGAACGTGCTCAGCCCGATGGCGTCCAGGACCGTGATCGGCATGTCCAGGCGGCCGAGCCGCCTGCTGAACGCGAACGCGAGCAGCCCGCCGCCGGCGGCGAGGGCGAAGTAGCGCCAGTCGACGAACGTGGCGGGCGGGACCGCGCCGATGAGGACGTCGCGGACGACGCCGCCGCCCAGCGCCGTGATCATGCCGAGCGACACGACGCCGACAACGTCCAGCCGCGCCGCCCGCACCGCCGTCAGCGCCCCGTTCAGCCCGAACGCGAATGTGCCGGCCAGGTCCAGCGCGAGCAGCAGCGGCGGTTGGGTGCTCATCGCCCGTACCTGCCGAGGGGCGGGCGCGGCGCGCACGTCACAGCCGCATGCCGCTGCCGCCGGACTCCTCCTCGCCGTCGCTGGTGCGCTCCAGCTCCAGGTACTCGTCGTCGGGCCAGAGCTCGTCGGCGAGGCCGGCGAGGTACTCCTCCTCAGCGGGGTCCAGCTCGGCGACCATGGACTCCGGGTGCGCCGCCCCGGCGGGCGGTGCGCCGGGCGCGGCCCTCGACGGCATGGGGCGGAGCAGGCGGGGCAGGCAGAGGCCGAACAGCGCGAGCAGGCACGCGAGCACCAGGACTGTGATCACACCACACCGTCCTTTCGCGGTCGAGTTCCACATGATTCTTGCGTAAGTAACAAAACAGTTGAACGTTATCGGGACCGCCCGCCGGATGGGAGCCCGACATGCGGGGCGCCGGGGACAATGACCCGGTGGAGTCTCATGTGGACGCGCGTGCGCGCGAGCTGGCGAGGACCGTCTGGGACCACCTGGTGCTGTCCGGGCCTCTCTCCAAGGCTGACGTGATCCTCGCGCTGGGGTGCCACGACACGCGGGTCGCGGCGCACGCGGCGAGGCTTTGGCATGACGGATGGGCGCCGCTGGTGGTCGTCTCGGGCGGGCGCGGCAAGATCACCTCGGCCTGGGCGGAGACCGAGGCGCGGGTGTTCGGGCGGGTCGTGCGCGAGCACGGCGTCCCGGAGGACGCCCTGCTGCTGGAGGAGACGGCGGCCAACACCGGGGAGAACATCACGGCGTCGCGGCGGCTGCTGGGGGAGCGGGGGATCGCGGTGCGGAGCGGGATCCTGGTCGCCAAGCCCTACATGACGCGGCGGGCGGTCGCGACGGCGCGGCGGCAGTGGCCCGGCGTGGACTGGTCCGCCGCCGCGCCCGACCTCGGGTTCGACGGGTTCGAGGCGGACGAGCGCCGGTTCATCGAGCTGATGGTGGGGGACCTGCAGCGGATGGTGGTGTACGCGGAACGCGGCTTCCAGGTGCCGATGCCCGTCCCGGCGGAGGTGTGGGCGGCCTACGAGGAGCTCGCCCGGCTGGGATACGACAGGCACGTGATCAGATGACGCGCCTCGGTCGGCGCGGCCGGTGCGCGCCCGCTACGCGGTCGTGATCGGGCGGTGCGGGGCGATGACCCGGCCGTCCGGCAGCAGCTCGCCGGTGTCCTCGAAGACCACGATGCCGTTGCACAGCAGGCTCCATCCCTGCTCGGGGTGGGCGGCGACGATCCGCGCGGCCTCGCGGTCGAGGTCGTCGGGCGCCGGACACTGCGGCTCGTGCGTGCAGATGGTGTCGTGCTGAGCGGTCACGGGGTTCCTCCACGGTGTCCCTGTGATTAAGGACATACTGCAGCCTGCCGCCGTGCGTCCGAAATATGCAAGTGGATGGCGGATTCTTTACCGTTCAGTGCGTGTGAAGCGCGGTGAGATCGGGCATTTGGGGCGATTCACCGCAAGAGACCACCGTCGGGCTCGTCGCCGTGGTCCACGTCCAGGCCGACGACGGACGTGCAGCCGGTGCAGATCCACTCGGCGATGACGGCCTCGGAGTTGGTCGCGTGCGTCCGGTACGGGCGGTCGACCGCCCGGCGGCGCATCCCGTGGCCGCACGACGAGTGCAGGAGCCGGCCGCAGGTGGGGCACGGCCACACGTCCTCGCGCCGGAGGTCGCAGCGCGGGCACAGCGGCGCCTCGTAGCCCCCCGCCGGCTCGCCGAAGGCCATCTCGTTGAGCCACTCCTGCTCAAGGTCGAGGTACTCGTCCCCGGGCCAGTGGTGGTCGGCGAGCCACGCGAGGTACTCCTCGTCCCCGGGCCCGAGGACGGTCGTCAGGGACTCGGGGTGCTCGCGGTCCGAGCCGTGCCGGTACGAGCGTTGTCGGCGCCTGCCGTGCCGCGCGGTGGCCAGGAGCGTCACGAGGCCCAGGAGCGCGGCCGCGGCCAGGCCTGTCGCCAGGGGCATCGCGGCGTCCTCACATGATCTTGTGGCGGGAAGGTCCGATCATGAATGCACTTCACAAAACGCTGCGAACGCTACAAGAAAGGGTTGACAACGGAAAAGTCGATCAGAAAGATCCTTTACTGATTCATGATCGGGGCCGGCGTCCGAAACCGGGCGGTCGCCGCGTCCGCAACCGCGCGGCCTGCGGGAACCGGCCCTCCGAGCCTCCCGGACCGCCCGCGCCCGGCGGCCCGGTTTCACTCTCCGCTGAATCCGGGTTTCCCGGACTCAGTCCTTGCGGCCGAGCACGGCCACCATCTGGGTGTGCAGGGGGTGCTCCAGCGGCCCGGCCGGCCCGTTGGGGCGCCACTCGGTCACGTTGGCGACGCCCGGCTCCAGGATCGTGAGCCCGTCCATGAACCGCGCGATCTCCGACGAGTGGCGGAAGTAGGAGCCGCCCAGGCCCGACTGCAGGATGCGCTTGGCCTCCTCGACGCGCGGGTCGTTCCCCGAGTCGTGCAGGTGCGTCAGGATGACGTGGCTGCCGGGCGCGAGGTGCTCCACCAGGGCCCGGACGACGCCCGCCGGGTCCCGCTCGTCCGGCACGTGGTGGATGATCGCGGCCAGCACGACCCCGATCGGGCGCGACAGGTCGAGCATCCCGGTCAGCGCGGGGTGGGAGAAGATCTTCTCCGGCTCGTACAGGTCGCCCTGGATGAACGTCGCGACGCCGTCCTCGGTGAGCAGCGCCCGCCCGTGCGCCAGCACGATCGGGTCGTTGTCGACGTACACGACCTTCGCGGCGGGGTTCGCGGCCCGCGCGAACTGGTGCACGTTGGACGCGGTCGGCAGCCCCGATCCGATGTCGAGGAACTGGTCGATGCCGACGTCGCGTCCCAGGTACGTCACCGCGCGCTCGATGGCGACCCGGTTGCCCTGCGCCACCACGGGCGCCTCCGGGACGAGCTCCATCACCATGTCGGCCACCTCGCGGTCGGCGGCGAAGTTGTCCTTCCCGCCGAGGAAGTAGTCGTACACCCGCGCGAACGTCGGCGTTGAGGGATCGATGCCGGGGGGCGCGCTCTCGGGAAGCTCATCGGCCACGACGTGCGGCTCCTTCTGTCCAAACGCCTGCGCCGCCGGCGCAGGTGGTCCTGACCCGAGCATAGGCCCGAATCCCTTGTGGGGGAGGGCCTTTCGCGCCCCGGGGTGCGGTTTCCGCGGAGCCGGGGTGCGGGGATCCGGGCGGGCGGGCCGGCCGGCCGCCGTGTCCTCGCAGTCCTGCGGTGCCCGGGGACCTGAACCAGCCTCCGAAAAACGGACTAAGGGACACAAGTCGGGTATGGGGTTCCGCACCGATCGTCAACGCGGAGGGAGCAACCGTGGCGGACGCCAACCGAGGCGTCGTCTACCAGGGGCCGGGCAAGGTCACGGTCGAGGACCTGGACTTCCCGAAGCTCGAACTCGCCGAGCAGGGCGGGCGCAAGCTCCAGCACGGGGCGATCCTGAAGGTCCTGGCCACCAACATCTGCGGCTCCGACCAGCACATGGTGCGCGGCCGGACGACCGCGCCCGCCGGGCTGACGCTCGGCCACGAGATCACCGGCGAGGTGATCGAGACCGGCCGGGACGTCGAGTTCGTCAAGGAGGGCGACCTCGTCAGCGTCCCGTTCAACATCGCGTGCGGCCGCTGCCGCAACTGCAAGGAGGGCCACACCGGCGTCTGCGAGAACGTCAACCGGGAGCGGCCGGGCGCCGCCTACGGGTACGTCGACATGGGCGGCTGGCACGGCGGGCAGGCCCGGTACGCGGTCGTCCCGTACGCCGACTTCAACCTGCTCAAGTTCCCCGCCGACCGCGACACCGTGATGGCCAAGCTGCCGGACCTCGCGATGCTGTCGGACATCTTCCCGACCGGCTACCACGGTGCCTGCACCGCCGGCGTGACGACCGGCTCCACCGTGTACGTGGCGGGCGCGGGCCCGGTCGGCCTCGCGTGCGCGACCGCCTGCCTGCTGCTCGGCGCCGCCGTCGTGATCGTCGGCGACCTGAACGAGCAGCGGCTCGCGCAGGCCCGCGGCTTCGGCTGCGAGACGATCGACCTGTCGCGGCACGACGACGTGCCCGGGCGGATCGAGCAGATCCTCGGCGTCCCCGAGGTGGACGCGGCCGTCGACTGCGTCGGGTTCGAGGCGCGCGGCCACGGCTCCGGGGGCTCGGCGGGGGAGCAGCCGGCGACCGTCCTGAACACCCTGATGGAGATCACCCGCGCGGCGGGCGGGCTCGGCATCCCCGGCCTGTACGTCACCGGCGATCCCGGCGCCGCCGACGAGAACGCCAGGGTCGGGCAACTGGGACTGCGGATCGGGCTCGGCTGGGCCAAGTCGCAGTACTTCGTCACGGGGCAGTGCCCGGTGATGAAGTACAACCGGCAGCTGATGATGGCGATCCTGCACGACCGGGCGGAGATCGCGCGGAACGTCAACGCGTCGGCGATCCCGCTCGACCGGGCGCCCGAAGGGTACGCCGAGTTCGACCGGGGCGCGGCGCGCAAGTACATCCTGGACCCGCACGGCGTGCTGGGGTCCGCGGCCTGACGCCCGCCG
>NZ_JBIQHY010000101.1:4312-16062 GCF_044508335.1 Actinomadura sp. | reverse complement strand
GCCCGCCGGCCGCCGCACGTCGCCCGCCGGCCCCGTCACTCGATGCCCCGGGCGATCCGCAGCGCCATCGCCATGATGGTGAGCTGCGGGTTCACCTCGGGGCACGTCGGCAGCACGGACGCGTCCGCGACGTGCACGCCGCGCACGCCGCGCAGCCGCCCGTACGGGTCGACGGGCGCGGCGGCCTCGTCCACGCCGAGCCTGGCCGTGCCGGTCGGATGGAACCCGGCCAGGTGCAGGTCGGCGCGCGAGGCCGCCGCGACCGCCCGGACGAGCTGCTCCTCGTCCCGGACGACGGGGTCGCGGGCCAGCCCGGTCAGCACCTCCTCCGCCCCGGCGGCGAACAGGACCCGCCCCATCGCGACCATCGCGCGGCGCAGCCGCCCGGCGCTCTCGCGGGTCAGGTCGTAGCGGAGCAGCGGGCGGCGCCGCGCGCCGTGCACCCGGCCGGACGGGGCGTCCGCGATCATCGCGCCGAGCACGGCGAGGTCGCGCGCGCCGTCCAGCTCGCCGCGCAGGCCGCGGCCGAGGCCGGGCAGCGGGAACGAGGTCATGCCCGGCGGCGCGGCGGTCGCCTCGATGAGGATGCCGTCGCCGTGCAGCTCCTCGATGCCGACGCTCTGCATGACCCCCGTCCACGACTCCACCGGCTCGGCGAAGCGTCCGGCCACGTTCGTCGCGGGGTGGACGGCCATGCCGCGCCCCAGTTCCGGATGCCCGCCGAGGCCCGAGCGCCGCAGCAGCGGGGGCGTCTGCGTGGCGCCCGCCGCGACGACCACGCGCGGCGTGAGGATCTCGAAGGACGTGCCGTCCGGGCGGCGCGCCCGCACGCCGGTCGCGGTCCCGCGCTCGACCAGGATCCGCTCGGCCCGCGCATGGGTCACGATGCGCGCTCCGGCCTCGCACGCCTGCGGGAGCGCGTTGAGGTGCACGCCGTACTTGGCGTTGTGCGGGCACCCCACGGCGCACTGGGCGCTGCCCCTGCAGCCCGGCGCGTTGCGGCGCAGCGGCGCGGCCCGCCAGCCGAGCCGTTCGGCGCCCGCGAGCGCGAGCCGCCCGTTGCGGCCGAGCGGCCCGGCGGGCTGCCGCGCGACGCGCAGCGTGGCCTCGACCTCGTCGAGGTCCGCGGCGAAGTCCGCCACGGGGACGCCGAGGGACGTCCAGCGGCGCAGCACGCGGTCGGGCGTCCGGTAGCAGGTGCCGCTGTTCACGACGGTCGTCCCGCCGACCGCGCGGCCCTCGGGCAGCAGCACGGGCGGGCGGCCGAGCGCCACCGCCGCGCCGCCGTCCCGGTACAGGTCGAGGAACCGCTCCAGCGGCGGGCGCTCCCGGAACTCGGCGGCGGTGAACCGCCGCCCCTCCTCCAGGACCACCACCGACATGCCGCGCCTGGCCAGGGTCCGCGCCGCCATCGCGCCGCCCGCGCCGGACCCGATCACGACGGCGTCGGCGGTCGCGCAGGCCGGCCAGCCGGCGGACGGCGTGCAGTCGAGCGGGGCGTCGGGGCGGACGGGCTCGCCGGGCTCCGGCGGCCCGGGCAGCAGCCCGGTCCCGGCCGCCAGCAGCAGCGGGATCTTCATCGTCTCGGCGATCCGGGCGGTGGACGCGCGCGAGGCCAGCAGCGCGCAGAGCGCGTCCCGCCGGCCGGCGTCGAGCCGGTCCAGGGGCCGGCCGGTGGTGAGGCGCGACAGCGCGTCCAGCGTGCCGGCGCCCGCGGCCAGCCCGAGCCGCGCGGGACCGGGCAGCGCGTGCACGATGGCCTCGGCGCCCGCGGTGACCCGCGCCAGCTCGTCCTCGTCGTCGATGCCGAGCAGCACCGAGATCGTCCCCGCCATGGCGCTCATCGCAGCCCCACCTCCGCGTGGCCGGTGCCGTCCAGCCGCCACTCGCGCTCGGTCGCCCAGGAGCGCCCCGACCGGCGCGCCAGCGTGATCCGCACGTCCGCGCGCTCGGTGTTGTGGCAGACCGCCGGGGCGCCGTCGGGATCGGCGTAGTCGACCGCGACGGTCTCCTCAGGCCGCTGCGCGACCTCGACGCGCAGCAGCCGGTCCCCGATCCGGCCCCGGACCGTCCAGGCCGGGAGGCCGATGTCGGCGCGCAGCCGGAGCGCCGCGAGCAGCGGGTCGCCGGAGGGCAGGTCCCGCCCGTCCACCCGCAGCCGCACGAACGGGAGCGGGGGCAGCCGGTCCAGGCCCGGCCGCGTCGAGACCGCGGCCACGATCTCGCACACGTCGCCGCCGCCGAGGTCGGCGTGCAGCCACGCCCACCGGCGCGCGTTGCCGTGCCCGTAGATGCGGGCGGACGCGCCCGGCGCGCCCTCCAGCTCCAGGACCCGGTCGCCGAAGCGCACCGCGCCGCCGTAGACCGCCGCCGGCTTCGGGACGATCTGCGCCGCCGGCAGCAGCTCCCGCTCCCACGCCCAGCGCGGGAACGTGTGGATCGGCCGCCCGCCGCCGGACTCGCGCAGGTCCCACGTGATCGGCCCGGCCGTCCCGGTGAGCCGGTCGTCGGTCTGCACGACGGGCCCGGCGGCGAACAGGGCGTCCTCGGGGCGGGTCCACTCCTCCGGACCGAACCGCGCGAGCACCGGGCGCTCGCCGGGCGGGAACACCGCCGCCCAGCCGTGTGCGCGCGCACCGCCGCCGTCCGGCGCCACCAGCTCGTGGTGGAGCCACACCCCGGTGCCGGTCGCCGGGTCGGTCAGCGTCGTGTACCAGACCTCCAGCCGCCCGGGCCGGCCCCGCCACCGCGACCGCATCGGGTCGTCCCGCCGCGCCGGGACGCGGAAGCTCGCGAGGAACGCCGCGAGGTCCCGCCGCAGGCGGAACCGCAGCCGCGCCTCGCCGACCACCTTCCCGTCCTCGTCGGTCACGGTGGCCGGCAGCGACGTCATCGAGCGGACGGGCCGGCCCGCGGACACCGACTTCCAGCCGTCCAGGTGCAGGCGGCGCCCGTCGCCGGCGGTGAAGTCCAGGGTGTAGCGGATCCGGCGGGCGGCGAGCGGCGCGACGCGGAGCCGGCCGGACGCCTCCGGGTCGTCCGCCCAGTCCGGCACCGCGACCCGTCCCGCCAGGGCGCCCTCGGCGTCGCCCCACGGGCGCAGGACCCCGGGCAGGTCGGCGGCCAGCTCCAGCCGCATCGGCCGCGCCCGGTCCTCCCCGGAGAGCCGCAGCTCGCCCTCCATGACCTCGCTGAACGTCGTGCGCCTGGCGCTCATCGCGCACCCCTCGTCATGATCGCCTCGGTCTCGGTGAAGTAGGCGTCGGCCGCCTCGCGCGTCCGGTCCGGGTCGCCGTCGCACAGCGCGTCGATCAGCGGCGTGAGCCGGTCCGCGGCCGTGCCGGGGTCGGCGAACGCGTGCGCGAACCCCTCCCGGACGGCCAGGTAGGCGTTCAGCAGCGCGTTCACCATGAACCCGTACACCCGGTTCCCGGTCGCGCCGCCGATGACGCGGTGGATCTCGCACTCGGCGAGCTGCGCCGCGTCCGCGTCCGGCGCGTTCCGGACCTCCTCGGCCAGGTCCCGCAGCAGGGCGCGCTGCCCGGGCGTCGCGTGCTCCGCCGCCCGCGCCGCCACCCGCGCGCCGACCTCGCGCCGGACCTCGAAGATCTCCGCCATCCAGGCGGGGCCGACCGTGCGGGCCAGCATCGGCAGCAGCTCGGGGCCGCCGAGCCGCTCGTAGTCGCGGACGCGCGTCCCCACGCCGTGCCGCGTCTCCAGCAGCCCGGCCTGCGCGAGCCGCACGATCGCGTGCTTCAGCGACGTGCGCGTCACCTCGTACCCGGCGGCCAGTTCCCGCTCGGGCGGCAGGTAGGAGCCGGGCGGGTACCGGCCGCTGAGCACGTCGTCGCGCAGCCGGTCGACGAGCGAGTCCACGACGGTGTCGCGGGGGATCGGCGAGGACGGCACGGAACCTCCTGTGGCTGAGTGGCTCAGCCACTGGACCACAAGGGAGGTCCCGGCGTCAAGACCGTGGCAAGGTGGGACGGGCGACACGGAAGGGGACGCACAGATGCTCGGCACGCTCGACTGGGGCCCGGCGGACGAACGGCTCGACCTCCTCGCGGCGCCCGTGGCCGCCGCTATCGGCGCGGTACCGGACGCCGAGGTCGCCGAGATCGACCCCGAGCTCGCCGACACCGCCGCGTTCTGCGAGCGCTACGAGGTGCCCTTGGACGCCGGCGCCAACTGCGTGGTCGTCGCCGCCAAGCGCGGCGGCCAGGTCTCCTACGCGGCCTGCATGGTCCTCGCCACCGGCCGCGCCGACGTGAACGGCGTCGTCCGCAGGCGCCTCGGGGCCCGGAAGGTCTCGTTCGCGCCGATGGCGGACGCGACCTCGCTGACCGGCATGGAGTACGGCGGCATCACCCCCGTCGGCCTCCCCGGGGGCTGGCCGGTGCTGGTGGACGAGGCCGTCGCCGCCGCACCGCGCGTCGTCATCGGCAGCGGCCTCCGCAAGTCGAAGATCCTCCTGCCCGGCAAGGCGCTCACCGGGCTCCCGGGAGCCGAACTCCTCGCCCTGGCGCGGTGAGCGGCGCGCTGCGCCGGGCGCTGGCCGACCCGGGGCCGCGCCCGCTTCCGGACGCGGCCGTCCGCCTGCTGACCGCCGCCGGCGCGCCGCCGCGCCTCGCCGCGCACCTGCGCGCCGTCCACGACGTGGCCGCCGACCTGGTCGCCTGGGCCGGCGAGCGCCATCCGGCGGCGGCCGTGGACGCGGAGGCCGTCCTGTTCGGCGCCGCCACGCACGACATCGGCAAGGCGCTGCATCCCGCGGAGCTGTCCGGTCCGGGCTCGGCGCACGAGCGGGCCGGGCACGCCCTGCTGCGCGAGCACGGCGTGCCCGAGCGCCTCGCGCGCTTCGCCCGCACCCACGCGTCCTGGGACGCCCCCGGCACCGGCATCGACGACCTCCTCGTCAGCCTGGCCGACAAGATCTGGAAGGGCAAACGGGTCCCCGGCCTCGAACAGCGGATCGTGGACGTGCTCGCCGCCGCGTCCGGCGAGGAGGCGTGGCGGGTCTTCATGGAGCTCGACGACGTCTGCGACCGCCTCGCCGCGGGAGCCGACGCGCGGCTGGCCTTCCAGGCCGCCTATCCGGTCGAGTCGACGGCGTAGCGGACGCCGCCGGCGGCTCTGGCGCGGTTGAGGAGGCGGCGGTTGGCGGCGAGCATGTCAGGGACGGACGCGCAGCCGGGGGAGGCCGTGCGCAGCACGCTGAACAGGACCGGGTCGTCCGGCGCCGCCAGCATCGGGACGTGGCCGACCCGGAGCGCCTTCACCAGGATGACGCCGCTCAGGCCCAGCTCCGCCGGGGACGTCTCGGCGAGCGTCGACTCGATCACGGCGGCCGCGCGGGCCATGGGCAGGAACACCATGGCCCACGGGTGCGGACGCGCCCATTCGCCGAGCGCGACCAGCTCCGCGACGTCGGGGCGCATCCGGTCGGCGAAGTCGAGGTAGGCCAGGGTCTCGGTCTCCGCGGTGCCGGGCGGCGGCTCGGCCCCGTCCCCGTACAGGACGGCCTTGGCCTCGAAGCGCCAGCCGCCGTCCGCGGGCCTGACCCGGCCCGAGATGTGATCGGCCGTGACCTCGCGCTGGACGCGCAGCAGGTCGCTCGCGTCCCGGCACGGGATCGTGCAGGAGAGGACCCGCTCGGGCGCCGGGACGAGCCGCAGCGCCGCTCCCGTGATGACCCCGTGCCGGCCGAGCCCGCCGCGGACGGCGTCGAAGAGGCCGGACCGGACGGCGGGGGAGCAGGTCACCTGCGCGCCGTCCACGACGACGTCCAGCGAGAGCACGTTGTCGGCCTGCGTGCCGTGCACGTGGGACGTCCCGCCGATGCCGCCCGCGGAGATCGTCCCGCCGGCCGTCACGTCCAGGTGGTCGGTCAGGACGGGCGGGGCCAGGCCGTGCGGCAGCGTCGCGGCGAGGACCTCGCGCCAGGTCGTCCCGGCGGCGACGGACGCGTGCCGCTCGCCGACCTCGCGGACGCCCGCGAGCCCGCGCATGTCGAGGGAGACGCCCGCGGTCAGCGACTGCCCGGAGGCGGAGTGCCCGAGGCCGCGCGGGACCGCGTCCAGCCCGTCCGCGGCGGCCGCGCGGACGGCCTCCGCCACCTCCGCCGCGGACCCCGGGCGGACGACCCGCGCGGGCGAGCGTTCGACGATGCCCCCGAAATCGCGCATGGGCGCCGGTCAGCGGCCGCGGAGGCGGTCGGCCACGCGGCTGAGCGCGTCGCCGAGCAGCTCGATCTCCGCCGGGGTCAGCACGTCGATGAGCGTCTCGCGGACGACGCGGCGGTGCCCGGGCCGGACGCGGTCGAGGGCGGCGGCGCCGTCGTCGGTCAGTTCCGCCCACACCGAACGGCGGTCGGTGGCGCAGCCCGACCGCTTGACGAACCCGGCCCGTTCGAGCTGGGTGACCTGGTAGGTCAGCCGGCTCTTCGACACCATCACCTCCCGCGCCAGGTCCGACATGCGCAGCCTGCGTTCCGGGGCGGAGCGCAGTTTCACCAGCACCTCGAATTCGGCGTGGGACAGCCCGCCGTCCCGCTTGAGCTGCCGCTCGATCTCGTGGTCGACCAGGTGCCCCGCCGCGAGGAAGGCCATCCAGGCGCGCAGCTCGTGCGGCTCCAGTGCGTCCCCGGCATCGTTCACGTGGGTGATTCTAGTTGGCATGAAAACACCCTTGAAGTTTCTAAATGGTCTGAATTTGAATCATCTTGCTAGCGTTCTGCTAGTTCGCTTTTGAACCTTCCAGTGGAGGAGACGAGGTATGCTCCCACCCCGCCGCCATCCCGCCCTGCCCGACGCCGGCCTGCTCCTCGGCAGGCTCGCCGTCGGCGCCGTCTTCGTCGCGCACGGCTGGCAGAAGCTCACCGACGAGGGCCACGCGGCCGTCGCCCGCTCGTTCGACCACCTGGGCATCCCGCTGCCGGGCCTGGCGGCCGTCTACGGCACCTGGGTCGAGCTGCTCGGCGGCGCCGCGCTGATCGCCGGGGTCCTGGTGCCCCTCGCCGGCGTCCTCATCGCCCTCGACATGGCGGGGGCGTTCTACTACGTGCACATGGGCAAGGGGCTGTTCAACCAGGAGGGCGGCTATGAGTACGTGATGGTCCTCGGCGTCGTCTGCCTCCTGCTCGCCTTCACGGGCGGCGGCCGCTTCTCCCTCGACGCGCTCGTGCGGGGCCGCCGCCGCGGCGCGTCCGAACCCGGACGGCAGTCCGTCCCCGCCTGACGCTCCCCGCCCGCTCGATCGACCGGGGCCGGGCCTCGCCGCCCCGAGGCCCGGCCCGTCAGCCCGGCCCGTCAATGTGATCTGGGTAACTTTTCCGCCCGCTCCGCGGGTGCCGTGACCGCCGTCTCGACACCGGTCACCTGGCGGGAAAGGAATATGGCCCGCTCCAATCCCGCGGGATCGTCCTCCCCGGCCCCTGACATCCGCCTTTTCAACCTCCTGCTCCTTAGCGTCGAAGTGACAAGATGTTCCCGATGACCGTTTTTGGGCATGAGTGATCGCTGAGGGTTTCCTGGAGAGGCGGGTCGCAGGTGTCGCGCGGTAGTGAGTTCGTAGTGGTGGCCAACCGGCTTCCGGTCGACCGGATCGTCGGGGACGACGGCGTCCCCCGCTGGCGGCGCAGCCCGGGGGGCCTGGTCAGCGCCATCGCCCCGGTGATGCGGCGGCGGCAGGGCACGTGGATCGGGTGGACCGGTGCGCCGGACGAGGAGATCGAGCCGTTCGAAGAGGACGGCATGGAGCTCCACCCCATCACCCAGTCCGCGCAGGAGGTCGAGCTCTACTACGAGGGCTTCTCCAACGCGACGCTATGGCCGCTCTACCACGACGTCGTGGCCCCGCCCGTGTACGACCGTGCGATGTGGGACGCCTACGTCCGCGTGAACAAGCGGTTCGCGGAGGCGGCGGCGGAGGTCGCGGCCAAGGGGGCGGTCGTCTGGGTGCAGGACTACCAGCTCCAGCTCGTCCCGTCGATGCTCCGGGAGCTGCGCCCCGACCTGCGCATCGGCTTCTTCCTGCACATCCCGTTCCCGCCGGTCGAGCTGTTCTGGCAGCTGCCGTGGCGGCGGCGGATCCTGGAGGGCCTGCTCGGCGCCGACCTGGTCGGCTTCCAGCTGCCCGGCGCCGCGGCCAACTTCGTGCGGCTCTGCCGGCGGCTGCTGGACGCCCGCTACGTCAAGCAGGACGTCTTCTGGAACGACCGCGTCGTGCGCGCCCGCGCGTTCCCGATCTCCGTGGACGTGGGCGAGCTGAACGACCTGGTCGGGCGGCCGGACGTCCAGGAGCGGGCGCAGGAGATCCGCGCCGACCTCGGCGACGCGACGATCCTGCTGGGTGTCGACCGGCTCGACTACACCAAGGGCATCACGCAGCGGCTGCAGGCGTTCGGGGAGCTGTTCGAGGACGGCCACCTCAAGCCGGGCCAGGGCGTGTTCGTGCAGATCGCCACGCCGAGCCGGGAGCGGGTCGAGCAGTACCAGCTGCTGCGCGAGGAGATCGAGCAGCTGGTCGGGCGCATCAATGGCGAGCACGGCGAGATCGGGTTTCCGGTCGTGCACTATCTGCACACCTCGTATGACCGCGCCGAGCTGGCCGCGCTCTACCTCGCCGCGGACGTGATGGTGGTGACCCCGCTGCGGGACGGCATGAACCTGGTCGCCAAGGAGTACGTGGCCTGCCGCAAGGACCTGCGCGGCACGCTGGTGCTGAGCGAGTTCACCGGCGCGGCGGCCGAGCTGAAGCGCGGCGCGTTCCAGGTCAACCCGTACGACATCGACGGGCTCAAGGGCACGCTGCTGGCGGCGCTGAACGCCGAGCCGGCCGACCAGGCGCGGCGGATGCGCGCGATGCGCCGCCGCGTGATCGAGAACGACGTGGACCGCTGGGCCCACGCGTTCCTCAGCGAGCTGGAGCGTCCGGAGCGGTCCCGCTCCGCTGAGCAGGCTCCGCCCCTGCCGGCGGGCTGACCCGCAGGTCGAAGGCCGCCCAGACGGCCTTGCCCCCGGTGGCGAGCCGCGCCCAGCCCCACGCGTCGCTGATCGCGCCGACCACGACCAGGCCGCGGCCGCCCTCCACGAAGCGGTCGGGCTCGGCCGGCGCCGGCTCGGGCGCGCGGGCCGACGGGTCCGTCACCGACACGACGAGCCGCCGCGGGTGCCCGACCAGCACGACCTGGATCGGGCACAGCGGCAGCGGCTGGGGCAGCCCCTCCAGGCCGTGCCGCAGCGCGTTCGTCACCAGCTCCGACACGGCCACGACCACGTCGCCGGCGTCGCCGGAGAGGCCCCACTCGTCCAGCGTGGCCTGGGTGAACTCGCGCGCCGACCGGGGTGCGGTGATCTCCGCGGGGAGCACCCGGCGCGCGGTGCGCGGGGTGCCGGCGTGCGGCGTCGGCCACAGCCCCGCCAGGCCGGGCACGGCGACCGGGACGCTCGCGCGGGGGTTCGCTGGGGCGTTCGGACCGGGCGGCGTCGGCGCCGCATCCGGCCAGGGCGCGTGCACCGCGGCGGCGGCGTGCCGCGGGCGGCCGCCCCCCATGGCGGCGGGGGCCGCGACTTCGTCTGCCTGGTCAACGGTCATGGTCGAACCTCTGAGGCGTGCGGAGTGGTCACCGGCGAGCGTTCGCTATCTTGCTCCCCAAGTCGTGCAGATGCAAGACCGTCTGCATGAACGAATGCAAGAACGAATGCACGTGCATCTCGTACCATTGTGTGGGGTGGGGCGAGATCGCGGTCTCCCCACGGGGAGACCAAGACGCCTAGAGGGGGCAGACATGGACGGCCACCACATGTCGGACGTCCGGCGCACCGGGCTCGTCTGGCAGAAGAGCCGGCGGAGCAACCCGTCCGGGAACTGCGTCGAGATGGCCGAACTCCCCAGCGGGGAGATCGCCGTGCGCAACTCCCGGGACCCCGAGGGAGCGATCCTCGTCTACACGCGCGAGGAGGTCGAGGCCTTCGTGGGCGGAGCAAAGGACGGTGACTTCGACCACATTCTCGTCTGACGCACCACCCGGCGGCGCAAAACCGAATCCCATTCCATTCCGCCGCCGAGCCCGGTAGGTTGCGGCCATGCACCTGGGGCAAATCGCAGCTCAGACGCCCGACAAGCCCGCCGTCGTCATGGCGGGCTCCGGGCGGGTCGTCACTTTCCGGGAACTGAACGAGGAGTCCAACCGGCTCGCGCAGCTGCTCCGCGCGGAGGGGCTGCGCCCGGGGGACCACATCGCGTTCATGCTGGAGAACCATCCGCTCTACCTGGCCATAGCCTGGGCCGCCCAGCGGTCCGGGCTCTACTACACCGCCATCAGCTCGCGGCTCCAGCACGAGGAGCTCGCCTACATCGCGGGCAACTGCGAGGCCAAGGTCTTCATCACCAGCGCGTCGATGGAGGCCGCCGCGCAGAACCCGCCGGACGTGCCGCTGCGCCTCATGCTCGGCGGCACGGCACCCGGCTACGAGTCCTACGAGGAGCGCGTGGCCCGGTACCCGTCCACGCCGATCGAGGACGAGTGCGAGGGCATGGACATGCTCTACTCGTCCGGCACGACCGGCCGCCCCAAGGGGGTGAAGCCGCCGCTGTCCAAGGCGCCGATGGGCGAGGCCGGCCCGCTCTACATGCTCATCTCGCACCTGTTCGCGGCGGACGCCGACTCGGTGTACCTGTCGCCGGCGCCGCTCTACCACGCCGCGCCGCTGCGCTACTCGCTCGTCTTCCACCGGCTCGGCGCCACCGTCGTCGTGATGGAGAAGTTCGACCCGGAGAAGGCCCTCGCGACCATCGAGAAGTACCGCGTCACGCACAGCCAGTGGGTGCCGACCATGTTCATCCGGATGCTCAAGCTCCCGGACGAGACCCGCGCCCGCTACGACGTGTCGTCGCTGGCCTGCGCCGTCCACGCCGCCGCGCCCTGCCCCATCCCGGTCAAGGAGCGGATGATCGAATGGTGGGGCCCGATCCTGCACGAGTACTACGCGGGCACCGAGGGCAACTGCTTCGTCTACACCAACTCCGAGGACTGGCTGACCCACAAGGGCACCGTCGGGCGCTGCATCCTGGGCGAGGTCCACGTCTGCGACGAGGAGGGCAACGAGCTGCCCCCGGGCGAACCGGGAACCCTGTACTTCGGCAACGGCCCCACGTTCGAGTACCACGAGGACGAGGAGAAGACCGCCGCCTCGCGCGACCCGAAGGGCCGCGGCTGGTCGACCCTCGGCGACGTCGGCTACGTCGACGAGGACGGCTTCATCTACCTCACCGACCGCCGCGCCTACATGATCATCAGCGGCGGTGTGAACATCTACCCGCAAGAGGCCGAGAACGTCCTCGCGGTGCACCCCAAGGTCGCCGACGTCGCCGTCTTCGGCGTCCCCGACGCGGAGATGGGGGAGGCGGTGAAGGCCGTCGTCCAGCCCCTGTCCATGGACGACGCCGGCCCGGAGCTGGAGGCCGAGCTGATCGCGTACTGCCGCGACCATCTCGCGCACTACAAGTGCCCGCGCTCGGTCGACTTCCGCCCCGAACTGCCGCGCCACCCCACCGGGAAGCTCTACAAGCGGCTGCTGAAGGACGAGTACTGGGGCGACAAGCGCCCTGCGACCGCCTGAGAGCGCCCAGGACGGCGAAACCCCGGCCGGGTCCCGCTCGGGATCCGGCCGGGGCGTGGAACGCGCCAGAGGCGCTCTGGCGGCTGGGCCCGGTGCATCGGCCCAGCGGCCCGGCCCAGCGGCCCGGCC
>NZ_JBIQHY010000101.1:0-4212 GCF_044508335.1 Actinomadura sp. | reverse complement strand
CGGCCCAGCGGCCCGGCCCAGCGGCCCGGCCTAGTGGATCGGCACCGGCGCGTCGACCGCCGCGGCCTCCGGCTTCCGCCGCGGCAGCAGCAGCGCCGGCAGGAACGCCAGGGCGATCAGGCCGACCGCGTACCAGTAGGTGTGCTGGAACGCGTCCGCCATCGGCCCGGCGATCTTCTCCATGATCGCCGGCGGCACCTTCTCGGTGCTGCCGATCTCGCCGCCGGCCCCGCCGCCCAGCTTGCTGGTGAGCTGGTTCGCCAGCAGCACCGACATCATCGCGGTGCCGATGGACGCCGACACCTGCTGGATGATGTTCAGCATCGTGCTGGCCCGCGGCACCTCGTCATGGGCGAGGGTCTGGATGGCCGCGGCCATCGTCGGCATCATCGTCAGCCCCATGCCGAGGCCCATCACGAACAGGACGCCGCCCAGCGTCCAGTAGGACGTGTCGCCTTGCAGCACCGCCGCGAAGGACGCCACCGACAGCGTCACGACGACCAGGCCGCCGAGCACGACGCGCCCGGGGCCGATCCGGTCGGTGAGCTTGCCGCCGATCGGCATCGTGACCATCGCGCCGAGGCCCTGCGGCGCCAGCAGCAGGCCGGCCGCCATCGCGCCCTCACCGCGCACCACCTGGTAGTACAGCGGCAGCAGCAGCATCGCGCCCATGAACGCGGTCACGAACAGCACCATGGTGCCGGACGCCGCCGCCACCGACCGGCGCTTCAGCAGCCGCAGGTCGATGAGCGGAGTGCGGGCGAGCAGCGCCCGGAACACGAACGCGATCATCAGCGCCGCGCCGGCCACCGTGAACACCAGCGGCTCGGTCTGGAGGAAGTCGCGCGCCTCGGCGCCCCTGGCCACGCCGTAGATCAGCGACGCCAGGCCGGGGGACAGCAGTATCAGCCCGAGCAGGTCGAGCCGCTCGGCCGGCTTCGGCTCGTCCTTCTTCAGGATCCTCGCCGCCAGCGCCAGCGCGACGATGCCGATCGGCAGGTTGATGAAGAAGATCCAGCGCCACGACACGTCGTCGACGAGCCAGCCGCCGATGATCGGGCCGAGGATGGGGCCGAGCAGCATCGGCACGCCGACGATGCTCATCACCTGGCCGACCCGCTGCGGCCCGGCCGCCTGCGTCATGATCGTCATGCCGGCCGGCATGATCATGCCGCCGCCGAGGCCCTGCAGCACCCGGAAGACGATCAGCGACTCGGCCGACCACGCCAGGCCGGCGAGCGTCGAGCCGGTCACGAACAGCAGGATCGAGACCATGTACAGGCGCTTGGTGCCGAACCGCGCGCAGGCCCATCCGGTGACGGGGATCACGGTGGCGAGCGCGAGCGTGTAGCCGGTCGCCACCCACTGGATCGTCGCCAGCGAGGTGCTGAACTCCTTGGCCAGGTCGTTGATGGCCACGTTGACGACGGTCACGTCCAGGATGGACATGATCGCGCCGAGGACGACGACCCCGGCCACGGCGAGGACGCCGCGGTCGAGACCACCGCCTGCGCCGGATCCCTTCAGCGGGGCGTCCGCCGTCTGTTGAGACGCGGGAGCGGTCAACTCTCTTCCAATCGTCGGGGCCCGCACGCGGGCACGCAGGACCGTGGGCACGTTTCAGGGGGTGAGCCGCAAAAATACTGCAGCGACTGACACTTTCGCGAACCGTTAAACTTCGCGCGCTCCGGGAGTATTCCAGCGCCCTACGACAGAACCCCCCAGCTCTCCGCTGTTCACGGTGCGACCTCGACCAAGGTCGAGGTCAACGAGATGTGACGCATCAGACACCGGACTCCTCCCTTCGCGGGTCACAGGGGCAGACCGCCGCCCGCCCCGGAACTCATCGCTTCGGCGAGAAGAACCCGGCCCCGCCGGCGGTGCCGCTGAGGGGGCCGATCAGCGGATCTTCAACCGCCGTCCCAGCGCCTCGGCCCCGCGGACGTCCTGCCCCGCCCGGATCGTCACCGTCAGCCTGCGGTTGGCGGCCAAGGGCGACAGATCCAGCCCTGGCGCGGCGTCGGCCAGGATGAGTTCGCGAAGGCTCGGCAGGGACGCCAGCGGTCCCAGGTCGGAGAGCCGCCGGCAGTTCTCGAGATCGAGAAGCGTCAGCCGCGGGAGGCTTTGCAGCGGCCGGAGGTCCTCGATCTCGGACCAGCCCACGTGCAGCCTCCGGACGCCGGTCAGGAGAGAGAGCGATCCGAAGTCGGTCACCTGCTTGCAGCCCGGGATCCAGAGATCGGTGAGCGGCAGGTCGGCCAGCGGACGGAGGTCCGTCAACCCGTCGCAGCGCCCCACGTACAGCTGACGCAGCCCGGGAATCTTCGCGCCGATGTCCGCGAAGCCGCCGGCGAGGTCCGTGTCGCTGATGTCCAACGACCGCAAGCGCCCGAGGGGGAGCTCGTCGAGGCTCGCCAGGCGGGTGCAGCCGAACAGCGAAAGATGGGTCAGCTCCGTCTGCCGCTTCACCGGGGAGAATTCGCTGATCCTCTCGCAGTCCGACAGCCAGAGCTCGTCGAGCCGGGGCAGGGCGTCCAGGAAAGCGAGGTCGCCGAGCAAGTGGCTGGGGAGCACGATCTCAAGGCTGCGCAGGGCCGGGAGGGGCGGCAAACCTGCGAGATCCGGGACCAGGTTCTCCGCCTCGAGGCTCAGCTGGACCAACTCGCCGGCGTGAGGGCTGAGGAAATCGAAGTCGTCGATGTCCTCGGCATCGACGCTCAGGTCGGATAGCGGGGGCACCTTTCCGAGTGCTTCCATCTGCCGGGGCTGCCGGTGGATCCTCAGGGTTCCGCCCGCAGGAGACCGGCCGAGGACATGCTCGGCGTACTCGTCGGCGTCGAAGTAGCTCCACGCCTGGTTCAGTTCGTCGCGCACGCGCCGCCGGGTGTCGCGGGCGTAGCGCGCCAGGAGGTCCAGCGCGCCGGGCCCGTTGATCAGCCAGGCAGTCTGCACCGTCGCCGAAGCAGCGGCCTCGCTGAGCCCGTCGAGGGTCTCGGGCAGCCGGGCGAGGACCGGTTCGCCGGCGGTGGCGAGGGACCGGGCGGACGCCTCGTCACGGGGCGGGATGAGGTCGTCCAGGCATTCGTCGAGGTCGCTGCGGAGATCGTCCGGTACGGAGGGGAGGGTCTCCAGGCAGGCGATCGCCATGAGCTTCAGGGCGCGGCCCTGCCGCCTTTCGGCGCGGGCACGGGCCAAAATGCCGCTCAGGAGTTCGCGGCGCAGGGGCTCGTTGGCATGGCCGGCGGCCATGATGACCGTTTCACGCCAGGTGTCGCGGTGCGCGTGCTGTACGAGCAGCTCCATGTCGCCGAGGTCCGCGGCCTGCTTGGCGGCGAGGTACTCCTGGACGGTCCGGTGCACGAAGTCGATGCGCCCCGGCACCGGCTCGCGGAGTACGCCGCTGCGCTGGAGCAGCTCGCCCAGGACCTCGTCCGGAGGGACCCGGACCTGCGGCATCGACGCCAGCCGGTCGGCGACGAGCCGCTCCACCATGCGCTTCGGCAACTCGACGCGGGAGCTGGTCGAGAGATGCCAGGCGATGTCCTGCAATATGCGGACTTTCTGGTCGCGTTCGAGGGCGCTCGGGATGCCGCGTCTGGCGTCCCGCGTCTCCAGGAGCATGTCCAGCGCGGCCCCGTACAGGCCCATGCGGTTGCGGGGGAGCACCTCCCGGTCGAGGTTGAGCGCGCACAGCATGGCGGCGAGCAGCGGGCTGGACGCGAGCGTCCGCAGGTGCGGCGCCGACTCCAGCCGGGCCAGGAGCCGCGCCTCGTACGAGGGGAGGCGCTGCGGCGGGCAGGGCAGGTCGGGGCAGTCGCGGACCGCGTTGTGCCAGTGCCGGACGAGCGTCCGGATGTCCGCCGGGGCCAGCTGCTCGAGGAACGCCGTCGCGAACCCCTCGGCCCGCAGCCAGTCGGAGCCGGCGGCGGCCGGACGCGAGGTGACGATGATCCGGATCCCGCGGAACGCGCCGACGATCCCCTTGAGCCACGTCCGGACGGCCTGGCGCTGGGCGCCGGGGACCTCGTCCACGCCGTCCACGAGGAGCAGCGCCCGGCCGGACCCCAGCCGCCGGTGCGCCCACCCGCGCGGCATGATCCCGGCGAGATGGCCGGCGACGTCGTCGATGAACTCCTCGGGACGCGGCAGCGGCTTGCCCGCGTGGCTCCGCAGCTTGACGACGAACGGGACGCACCCGTTCCAGTCCCGCAG
>NZ_JBIQHY010000100.1:24377-26275 GCF_044508335.1 Actinomadura sp. | reverse complement strand
CTACCAGGCACCGAGTCTGCCAGCGGCGGCCGACCCGGTAGCTCCCATTAGGCGTCGCGGGCGGTGGTGGCGGGTGCGGGTTCCCCGGCGGACGGTGGGGCGCCGGCCCCGGGGCTCCTGCGGGTGCTGGTGGCGAGCATGACGAGCAGCGACGCCGCCGTGAGCGCGACGCCGAACCACACCACGCTGGTGACGCCGAGGTTGTCGGCGAACAGCCCGCCGAACAGCGCGCCCAGCGCGATCGACGTGTTGTACGCCATGGTGTTCAGCGACATCGCCGCCTCGAAGGTCTCGGGTGCGGCGGCGAGCGTCATGTTGACCTGGGACAGCTGCACGACGCCGAAGGCGAGTCCCCAGAGCACCAGCGCGACGATCGCGCCCGCCTTCCCGTCGCCGATCGCGAGCAGCAACAGCAGGGCGGTCGCCAGCATGAGGGAGCCGACGATGAAGCTGCCCCGCAGGTTCTTGTCCACCGTGTACCCGGCGATGAAGTTGCCGATGGCGCCGCCGATCCCGAACACGATCAGCACCACGGTGATGAAGCTGGACGAGGCGGACGCGACGTCCTCCAGGAACGGCCGCACGAACGTGTAGGCCCCGAAGTGGCCGAGGACGAAGAGCACGACGATGCACAGCACCGCACGGAGCGGCACGTTCTTCACCGGAAGGCCGAAGACCTCGCGGACCGAGACTGCGTTGTCCGAGGGCAGCGAGGGGACCGTGACGGCGACCGTGAGGAGCACCAGCAGTCCGAGGCCGGCCCAGATGAGGAAGGTGGTCCGCCACCCGGTGAGGTCCTCCACGACCGTCCCGAGCGGGATGCCCACCACCGTGGCGATCGAGATGCCGGACATCACGATCGCGGCCGCCCGGCTCGCGTGGCGCTCCTGGACGAGGCGCATCGCCATGCTCACGCCGATGGCCCAGAACACGCCGCTGGCGAACCCCATGAGCAGGCGGGTCGCGAGGACGAGCGGGAAGTTGGGCGCGACGGCGGTGACCAGGTTCCCCAGCGTCAGCACGGCCAGGAGCACGCTGAGCAGAACGCGCCGGTTGACCCGCCTCGTCCAGGCCACGATGAACGTGACGGCGAGCCCGGCCGCCACGCCGTACAGGGTGACCATCAGGGCGGCGACCCCGACCTGGACGTCCAGGCTGCGGCTCAGCGGGGTGAGCAGCCCGACGGGCATCAGCTCCGTCGTGAGGAAGACGAACAGGCTGGCCGTGATCGCCGCGACCCCCAGCCATCCGCGCAGCGACGAATGTGTCAGGTGTTCGTTCACCGACAACCTCTCAACGTTGAAGTGTTTAACGTTGGCGACGGTAGATCGGGTGATAGCTTGATGTCAAACAGTTCAACGTTGAGGGGTGAGTGCGGGTGGCCCGTGACGCCGTCGACCTCGTGCTGGAGCAGTGGGCCCGCGCCCGGCCCGACCTCGACGCGTCCCCGATGCGGGTCCTCGGCCGCCTCTCCCGGCTCACCCGGATCGCCGAGCGCGAGCTGAAGAACCTGTTCGACGAGTTCGGGCTGGAGAGGGGCGAGTTCGACGTCCTCGCCACCCTCCGGCGCGCCGGCTCGTCCGGCGGCATGACGGCGGGCGCGCTGGCCCGCTCCTCGATGGTGACGTCCGGCGCCGTCACCAACCGGCTCGACCGGCTCGTCGCCAAGGGCTACGTCACGCGCGACCTGGACCCCGCCAACCGGCGCACCGTCATCGTCGCCCTCACTCCCGCCGGCCGCGACCTCATCGACCGGGCCGTCGTCGCGCACGTCGAGAACGAGCGGCGCATCCTCGCCGCGCTCGACCAGCGAGAGCAGGACGACCTCGCCGAGACCCTGCGCACCCTCCTGCTCAGCCTCGGCGACGAAGCCCCCGACGCCTGAGCGCCGCCACAGG
>NZ_JBIQHY010000100.1:22215-24277 GCF_044508335.1 Actinomadura sp. | reverse complement strand
CGCATAACGGCAGCATTCGCCCAAGGGCGGGGCTGCGGCTGAGCAATGCGTGACGTTTATTCGGATTTGCCGGAAATGTCACCGTCGCAGTGCCGCCGTTCCCGATCCCCCTCGGGGCGCCCCCGCCCTGGCCGGGAACGGCCGCGGAAGGGCTCCCCCGATGCGACGCCTGCTGCTGTTCCTGCTCCCGGCCGTCCTGGGCGCGGCGCTGCTTGCCGTCCTGGACGCGCCGGCGTACGCGACCCCGCCGAACATCCCGTCCGCCGCCACGGCCGCGAGCCGCCTGGCCTCCCTCACCGTCGCCGCCGAGTCTCACCAGAGCAGCTACGACCGCGACCTGTTCCCGCACTGGATCACGATCTCGGGGTCCTGCAACACCCGCGAGACCGTCCTGAAGCGGGACGGCACGAACGTCGTCACCAACTCGTCCTGCGCGGCGACGTCCGGCCGCTGGTACTCGCCCTACGACGGCGCCACCTGGACCGCCGCGTCCGACCTGGACATCGACCACATGGTCCCGCTCGCCGAGGCGTGGGCGTCCGGCGCCTGGGCCTGGACGACCTCCCGCCGCCAGACCTACGCCAACGACCTCGGCGGCCCCGAGCTGTGGGCCGTCACCGACAACGTCAACCAGTCCAAGAGCGACAAGGACCCGGCGGAGTGGCAGCCGCCGCGCGCCGCGTTCCGCTGCACCTACGCCCGCGCCTGGATCCAGGTGAAGTGGTACTACGACCTCACGGTCGACAGCGCCGAGAAGAGCGCCCTCACCTCCATGCTCAACACCTGCTGACCCCGTCCGCCGGCCCGCCGCCCGACGAAAAGGGCGGCGGGCACCCGCCCCGGCCGCGCGGGTACCGGGGCGCGATGTCACTTGCCGCGATGTCACTTGCCGCGATGTCACTGCCCGCGACTAGGGTGACCGGCGGTCGCGCGAGGAGGGCGCGCGAGGGGCGGGAGAGTGATGACGGCCGGACTTGAGGGCATCGACGACGTCGACTGGGCCTCGCTCAGTCACGCGTACGGCTCGGCTGAGGACTTCCCCCAGACGCTGCGGGATGCTGTCGGCGACGACGACGAGCTGGCCGAAGAGGCGGCCGAGCACCTGTTCAGCAGCATCATCCACCAGGGCACGCTGTACTCGGCGACGCCGCACGCGGTGCCGTTCCTCGCCCGGCTCGCGACCGCGACCGCGATGCCCAGGCGGGAGACGCTGGTGGGCCTGCTCGCTGGCATCGCCGCCTCCGACGACGCCGCCTCCGACGACGCCGCCCCGGAGGTTCTGGCGGACGTTGGCGCCGCCCTGGCCCGCGAGGCTCCGCGGCTGCTCTCCCTGCTGGACGACGTGGACGCCGAGATCCGGCACTGCGCCACCTACCTGCTCGGCCACCTCCCGTGTTCGTGCGCCGCCGAAGTGGTGCCGGCGCTGCGGGCGCGGCGAGCGGAGGAGCGGTCGCCGCGCGTGGCGGCGGGCCTGCCGGCCGCCGCCGGCCGCCTTGATCCGCGGGGCAGCGCCGCGTGGCTGGCGGAGGAGGCGGCGGGACGGTCCGCCGCCGTCCGCGCCGGAGCGCTGTGGGCGATCGCCGCCAACGACCTGCCCTGGCCGGACGCGGCGCCGCACGCACTCGCCCGGTGCTGGGCGGAGGGCGAGCCGCTGAAGGGCTGGGCCTGGGCGGACGACCCGTTCGGCGACATCGCCGCCCGCCTCGACGCCGCCTCCTTCTCCGCCGTCGCGGGCATGCTGCTCGACCGCGGATCCGCCGATTCCGCCCGCACCGCCGTCAACGCCGCCTACGACCGCTGCGTGCGGTCGCGCTCCGCGCGTGCGGAGTCGGTGCCGCTGCCGGCCGCCGCGATCCGCCACCCCGACTCCGGCGTCCGCTTCGCCGCCATGACCGCGATCCGCGATGTGCGGGAGGCCGCGGTGGCGTCCGCCGACTCCCTGGCCGCCCTCGCCGCCGCGCCGCCCCGGAACGACGACTCCCTCGAAGCGCGGGTGTCCCGCTCGGCGCTGGAGACGCTCATCGACCTCGGCGACCCCCGCTGGCGCGAACCGTTCATCGCC
>NZ_JBIQHY010000100.1:18798-22115 GCF_044508335.1 Actinomadura sp. | reverse complement strand
CGATGGGGTCCCGTACGACGGTTGGTGGGCGACCCGCGCTCTGGCCGCGATCGGACCCGCGGCATCGGCGGCGGTGCCCGGACTGACCCTGGTCCGCGACGACCCGGACGCGTCCTGGCGGCGGCGTCTCGGCTGCGCGCAGACCCTCGCCGCGATCACCGGTGACACCGCCCAGCTGACCGCCCGCATCGCCGAAGCCGCCGCCGAGGGCGAGGCCGTCCTGGCGGCGGAGGCGGCGCTGAAGCATGGGCTGCCTTTGGACGGCCCCCTCCCCGCGCTCCGCGATGTTGCCACCGCGGCCGGCGGGGACGGCGCCTCCGACGTCCGGCGCCGGCTCGACGCGGCACGCCTGCTGCTGCGCGCGGGGGAGACCGAAGCGCCGTTGCGGGCCATCACCGAGGTGCACGACGGCGGCAGGACCCTGATGGGCACCGTCGAACTCGCGGGTCTGCTCGGCCCGGACGCGGCGAGCTTCGTTCCGCGCCTGCGGCAGATGCTCGGCGGCCGGTTCGGCTACCTGCCCGCCGCACTCGCGATCCGCCGGATCACGGGCGAGGCCGCGCCGCTCGTGGACGCCGTCCGCCGGTGGCTCGCGTCCATGGGAGCCGGGCCGCAGGTCGTCGAGGCGCTCCGGGAACTGGGCGCGGACGCCGCTCCGCTGCTGCCCGGACTGCGGGAGCTCGTCGACGGTGACGACGCCGTACCCGGCGTCGGCGCCTACGGGAGGCAGGTCCGCGGCGACGAGGAGCAGCGTCGTGAACTGGCGGCGGTTCTGGCCGAACTTCCCGGATAGCGGTGGCGCACTCCGATGAATTTCATTCTAGAATTGGCTTCTACGTCTACGGAGGTGCCTGATGGCGGTGGATCCGACCGGTGCGGGGCTGAAGCAGTTCCTCGCGGAGGACCCCGGCGGCCCGGTGGTCATGCTCAACCTGCTGCGCTTCCGGGAGGGCGGGGAGAAGAGCTACGCCCGCTACTCGGAGGTGGTCGGCGATGCCATCCTCCCCCGGTACGGCGCCGAGGTCCTCTACTACGGCAAGGGGTCGACGGCGCTGGTCGCCGAGGACGGGCAGGCGTGGGACGCCGTGCTCCTCGTCCGGTACCCGTCCCGCGAGGTGTTCGCCCAGATGGTCGCCGACCCCGACTTCCAGGCCGTCGCGCACTTCCGCACCGAGGCTCTCACGGACGCCGTGCTGCAGGCGACCGTCCAGCTCGGCGCCTGAGGCGGCCCCAGGGCTTGGCGACGGCGAGGACGGTCGCGAAGGTCAGGGCCGTCAGGGACACCGCGGGCGGGTAGAGCAGGTCGGAGATGAACGCCGGTTCGGGTGCGCCGGAGGTCAGCGTCCGGCCGTATTCGCCGACCTCGTCCATGCCCGGCTGGAGTGCCACCAGGATGAGGGTGCACAGGATCAGGTTGAGGACGAGCTTGACCGCCACCCACCAGTAGCGGAGCAGCCCCCAGCGTGTGCCGAGCCCCAGGACCAGCCCGGTGACGAGGCAGATGAGCCCGGACGTCAGCATCGGCCACACCACGAAGGTCGCCAGCGCCTCGTAGGCCAGCCCGCGCACGTGGTCGGTCGTGCCGAAGCGCCCGGTCAGCACCAGGACGGCCACCATGACGTCGATGCCGATCCACGCGCCGGCGGACACGATGTGCGCGATCAGCGTCGTCTTCCGCAGTCTCCTGCTGAGCGGGATGCGGGCGTCCGGGTGGCGGCGGTGCGTGGCGCGGTCGGTCTCCTGCGTCGCCATGTCTCATGTCCTTTCGGGCGTCGTCGTCAGGACGTGACGATGCCGGTCCGGTGCGGGGCGTGTCGTCGGGTGCGCGGCGGCATCGCTTGTACGACGGGCGGCGCAGCGGGGGAGCGGCCGGTACCACGGGCGGCGTAATTAGAGACAGTCTCTAGAGAAGCTCTCTAGAGAAGCTCTCTATAAATCGGTAGGCTGCGCGGCATGGGCGAGGCGTTGCGGGTCGCGGTCACCGGCGGGAACCGGGGTGTGGGACGCGCGGTGGCGGCCGAGGCCGTCCGGCGCGGACACCGGGTGGTGATAGTGGCGCGGCGGCCGGACGCGGGGGCGGCCGCCGCGCGGGAGATCGGCGCGGAGCTCGTCGTGGGCGACCTGTCGTCCATCGCGGCGGTGCGGAAGCTGAGGGACACCCTGCCCGAGGTCGACGTGCTCGTCCACAACGCGGGCGTCTGGCCCAGCCGCCGGGTGCTCAACGAGGACGGGTTCGAGCAGGCTTACTTCACCAACCATCTGGCGCCGTTCCTGCTGAACCGGATGCTGGAAGGGCGGTTGCGGCGCGTCGTGCAGGTCAGCGCCGGCCTCTATGTCACCGGCAGGGTCGATCCGGAGCGGACGCCCACGGGGGACGACTTCCACGCCGTCCACACGTACGCGAACACCAAGCTGGCGAACCTGCTGATGGTCCCGCTGTTCGCCGAGCGGTGGAGGGAGTCCGGGGTGACGATCGACGCCGTCCATCCGGGCGTGCTGCGGACGGATCTCGGCGCCCGGAGCGGTGTCTTCGGGTTCCTGCTGAAGACCCTCAAATGGACGCTGAAGCCCGCCGGGAAGAGCGGGCCGCCCGTCGCGGATCTGATCACCGCCGACGGGACGGGACGGTACTTCCACGTGAAGAAGGAGACGCCGTTGAAGCCCAAGGCCCTCGACGCGCCGCTGGCGTCCAGGCTGTGGGCCGACGCCGAGAAGCTGCTCGATGTCCCCTAGGCGCCAGGGCACCGGCGAGACCGTCGCGCGGATCCTGGCCGAGGCGCTCCGGGTGCACGCCGAACGCGGGCACGAGGGGTTCACGATGAAGGCCGTCATCGCGGCCACCGGGATGAGCAGCGGCAGCCTGTACCACCATTTCGGATCGTTCGACGGCCTCGCCGCCGCCCTGTACGCGCGCTGCATGGCCGAGCTGCTCGACGCCCTGCTGGCCTCGCTGGAGGGCGTCGCGGAACCGCGCGCGGGCGTCGAGGCGGTGACGCGCGCCTACCTGCGGTTCACGCGGGAGCGCGGCGACGCCGCCCGGTTCATCCACGCCTCGGCCTACGCGGCGTTCCTGCCCGGGCACGCGGGCGTCATCGCCGAGGCGAAGGCGCCGCGCGTCGCCCGGCTCACCGCCTGGATGGCGCCGCACGTCACGGCCGGCCGGGTGGCCCGGCTGTCTCCGGCGATGATGGAGATGCTCCTCATCGGGCCGGTCGCCGAGACGGCGCGGCGGTGGCTGTCCGATCCTGCGTCCGTGGATCTGGACGAGGCCGCCGCCGTCCTGCCGTCCCGGATATGGCGCTCCCTCCAGCCGTGAC
>NZ_JBIQHY010000100.1:4901-18698 GCF_044508335.1 Actinomadura sp. | reverse complement strand
GCCTCGGCGCCGCGGGCCAGGTCCTCGGTGATCTCCGGTCCGCTGATGTTGCGCATGTCGGCGATCCAGTCCGGGACGAGCCCGTAGTTCGCGACGCCTTCGGTGTTCAGGTCCCAGGTGCGCTGCCCGGTGCGTTCCCGGTCGAGCACGACGCCGTTGATCGGGGACGTGAACGGGTAACTCAGCGGGTTCGCGGAATTGCCGGTGCGGGGCGGGGGCAGCGCGCCCATGCCGTTCGCGTCCAGGCCGTAGCCGTAGCCGAACGTGTAGCGCGGGTCGCGTGACTGCTTCTTGCGGTTCCATTCCGCGACGAACCGGTCGGCGGCGTTGCCGTAGCCGGCGGCCATCCCGCCGAGCGCGTAGATGCGTCCCATGTAGTGCTCGTCCGTCCAGCTGTGGGACGAGATGACGCCCGAGTAGTGCGCGTTCTCCAGGATGTCGAGTGTCTCGCCGGCGGCCTTGGCGCTCATGTGGTCGATCTCGACGATCATGTGCCGGTCCATCATCCCCTGGATCATGTGGCGGCCGAGGGCGGTCAGGCCCAGGATGTTGCAGTGCGGCGCCTTCGGATAGACCGGCAGCGTGATGCCCGCCTTCCCGAGCCGCCGCAGGATGTCCGCGACCTCGTCGTCCACGGTGGCGGCGGACGCGAGCGTGTTGTCGTGGATGGGGCCGGTGCACGTCTCGGCCTGCCAGAAGCGCCCGGTGGCGAGGAAGTTCCCCGCGTTGACGAGGGCGCCGGTCGTCCCGGAGTCGTAGCGGACGCCGCAGAGCGCGTTGTCGAACTTGTGGCACACGAACATCGAGGAGACGCCGAGCTTCTTCACCTCGTCCAGGCCCTTGTCGATGTCCGCGCGCGTGCATCGCGGGACGCCGTTGACGACGCGGCAGCCGAACGGCTCCGACGTCTCGATGCCGAGGACGACGGCGAGTTTGCCGTCCTGGATGACCCGGCGGGCCTCGGCGGAGTCGCGCACGATGCGGAACCAGCCCTTCCCGGGGCCGCCGTTCTGCGCGTCGATGTACGCCTCCATCTCGCGCATGCGCTGCGCTTCGAGCCGGATGACCGCCATCTCGTCGCACGCGTTGCGCTTGAGCGGGTACAGCTCGCACAGCTGCCGGTTCGCGACCAGGTGGTTGACGAGGACGCGCTGCCCGGCGCGCCAGGAGCGCTCCAGCCACGTGTAGTAGACCTGCTGGTGGGTGCGGGAGTCGTAGGCGGGCCAGTCCTTGAACGTCGGCCAGCCGGTGGGGTCGTGCGTCCCGAAGGGGGTGCCGTGCCGCATGAAGTTCTCGAACCAGGCGAACACCCCGTTCGCGGCGTGGTCGGGGCAGTCGCGCAGCGCCTCCTGGATGCCGCGCTGGTCGAACGGCTTGCCGCAGAGCACCTGCCCGCCGAACGCCTCGTACGACATCAGGTGGCTGTGGGCGTCGAGGTAGCCGCGCACCGCGCCGCTGCCGGCGTGCGCGGGCGGGACGGGGCGGACGGCGAGCAGCAGGGCGGCGATGAGGGCGAGGACGAGGGGGACGTGGAGGGGGACGGGGCGAGGGACGGGGCGGGGGACGCGAAGGGGGACGTGGCGGGGGACGTGGAGGGGGCGTCGGAAGGGCATGCGGCACCTCGACCGGGGGTGGGGTCCACGACTACTCCATCGAGTGAAACACCGATCCGGACGAAAGTGAACAAGCCTCACATTGAGGGAGATGGGCGGGTACCGGTGAGCGGGACGCCCTGCCCCGGCCGGCCGCGCCGCGCTCATCATGGAGGGCTATGAGCGAGCTGACGATCCCGGGATTGCTGGCGCGGGCGGCGGAGGAGTCTCCGGACGCGGAGGCGGTCGTGGACGGCGACGTCCGCGTCACCTACGCGGAGCTCCGCGAACGGGTCCGGGAGGCGACGGCCGCGTTCATCGGCGCCGGCGTCGAGCCCGGCGACCGCGTCTCGATCTGGGCGCCCAACGGGCTGCGGTGGATCGTCACCGTGCTCGGCGCGATGGGCGCCGGCGCGACGCTCGTCCCGCTCAACACCCGCTTCAAGGGCGACGAGGCCCGCTGGCCGCTCTCCAAGGCCGCGGTGAAGGTCCTCTTCGTGGAGGACGGCTTCCTCGGCATCGACTACTCCGGCATGCTCGGGATCGGCGAATCCGGCGGCGCCCCCGGCCTGCCCGCCCTCGAAACGGTCGTCACGTTCGGCGCGTCCGCGCGCCCCGGCGTCCTCGGCTGGGACGAGTTCCTCGCCAAGGCCGCGCCCGCCGAGGAGGCCGACGCGCGCGCCGCGGCCGTCCGGCCCGGCGACACCGCCGACATCCTGTTCACGTCCGGGACGACCGGCAAGCCCAAGGGCGCCATCGTCACGCACGAGCAGAACGTCCGCACCTACGCCGCGTGGACGGGGCGCACCGGCGTCAAGGCCGGCGACCGGTACCTCATCGTCAATCCGATGTTCCACTCGTTCGGCTACAAGGCGGGCGTCCTGGCGTGCGTGCTGAAGGGCGCCACGATGGTGCTCCAGCGCACGTTCGACGTCCCGGAGACGCTGCGGCTGATCGAGCAGGAGAGGATCACCGTCCTGCCCGGCCCCCCGACGATCTACACCTCGCTGCTGGACGCCCCCGGCCGCGGCGAGCGCGACCTGTCGTCGCTGCGGCTCGCGGTGACCGGCGCGGCGGACGTGCCGGTCGCGCTGGTCCGGCGCATCCGCGCGGAACTGTTCCCGCAGGTCGTGACCGCGTACGGGCTGACCGAGTCGTCCGGCACCGTGTCGGCGTGCTCGGTGGACGACGATGCCGAGACCATCGCCACCACCTGCGGCAAGGCCATCGAGGACGTGGAGATCGCGATCGTCGACGAGAAGGGCGAGCGGGTCCCGCCCGGCACGGACGGCTCGGTCCTCGTCCGCGGCTACAACGTGATGAAGGGCTACCTGGACGACCCCGCGGCGACGGCCGAGGCGATCCGCGACGGCTGGCTCGACACCGGCGACCGGGGGCGGCTCGACGAGCGCGGCAACCTCACCATCACCGGGCGGACCAAGGAGATGTTCGTCGTCGGCGGGTTCAACGTGTACCCGGCCGAGGTCGAGGACGTCCTCGCCCGGCACGACGCCGTCGCCGAGTCAGGCGTCACCGGCGTCCCCGACGAGCGGTTGGGCGAGGTCGCGCGCGCCTACGTGCGGCTGCGCCCCGGCCGGCGGGCGACCTCGGACGAGCTGATCGCGCACTGCCGGGAGCGGCTCGCGAACTTCAAGGTCCCCCGGGAGGTCGTCTTCGTGGACGACCTCCCGAAGACCGCGTCCGGCAAGGTCCGCCGCGTGGAGCTCAAGGAGTTCACAGAGCGGCGATGACGCGGGCCCGGTGCTCGGCCACCGTGCCCCAGGCCGAGTACAGCGCGCGGGCCTTGCGGATCCACAGCGACGGGTCGTACTCGTCGGTGTAGCCGATCGCGCCGTGCACCTGCAGGGCGGTCCTGGCCGTCCCGTAGGACGCCTCCGACGCGGCGACCTTCGCGGCCGACACGTCCCGGGCGAAGCCGGGCGTCCCGTACGACAGCGCCGCCCCGTACACGAGCGGCCGCGCGAACTCCAGCTCGACCATCGCGCCCGCCAGCCGGTGCTTGATCGCCTGGTACTCGCCGATCGGGCGCCCGAACTGCCGCCGCGTCCTGGCGTAGTCCACGGACACGTCCAGCAGCGCCCGCGCGAGCCCGATCTGCTGCGCCGCGCACAGCAGTGCGCCGAAGTCGGTGAACCCGCCGCCGCCCTCCACCCGGAACAGCCGCCGCGCCGGGTCCAGCGACGCGAGCGCCTCGCCGGCCTTCCGCTCCACCTTGTCGGCGGTCAGCACGAGGTCGGCGACGTCGGCGTCCAGCGCGTGCGGGACGGCCAGCGACACGATCGCCTCGCCCTCCGCGATCCGCGGCAGCCACGGCGACTCGCCGAGCAGCTCGGCGGCCGCGAGCGTCTCCACGTACGGGCCGGGCGCCGCCGCCCGGCCCAGCTCCTCCGCCGCGACGGCCAGCTCGACCGGCAGCGGCCCGGCGCCGCCGAACTCCCCCGGCACCGCGACCGCGAACACCCCGGCGTCCGCGACCGCCGCCCACAGCGCGCGCCCCGGCCCCGCGTCCCCGGCCGCCCACGCCCGCGCGATCTTCGCGGTGCCCGCGTCGGCCAGCAGCCTGCGCAGCGTCTCGCCGAACATCCGCTGCTCGGCGTCCAGGACGAACCTCACCGCGACCCCCTCGGCAGGCCGAGCAGCCGCTCGGCGATCACGTTGCGCTGGATCTCGTTGGTGCCCGCGTAGATCGGGCCGGCCAGCGAGAACACGTAGTTCTCCAGCCACTCCGACGCCAGCTCCCCGTCCGGGCCGAGCAGGTCGAGCGCGGTCTCGTGCAGCGCGACGTCCAGCTCCGACCAGAACACCTTGTTCAGGCTCGACTCGGCGCCGATGTCGTCGTCACGCGAGATCGTCTCGAAGCCCTTGAGCCGGTAGGCGCGCGACTTGATCCACGCGTCGGCGACCCGGTCCCGCAGCGCCGTGTCGGACGGGTCGGCGCGCTCCCTCCACAGCTCGACGAGCCGCTCGGCCGCCGCCGTGAACCGCCCCGGGCTGCGCAGCGTCAGCCCCCGCTCGTTCCCCGCCGTGGACATCGCGACCCGCCACCCGTCGCCCGGCGCGCCGATGACGTCCTCGTCCGGGACGAACACCCCGTCGAGGAACAGCTCGGCGAACGCGGGCTTGCCGTCCAGCCGCCCGATCGGACGCACGGTCACGCCCTCGGCGTCCAGCGGGAACATCAGATAGGTCAGGCCCCTGTGCCGCTCGGATCCCGGATCGGAGCGGAACAGCCCGAAGCCCCTGTCGGCGAACGCGGCCCGCGAGCTCCACGTCTTCTGCCCGTCCAGCAGCCAGCCGCCGTCCGTCCGCGTCGCGGTGGAGCGCAGTGCCGCGAGGTCGCTGCCCGCGCCCGGCTCCGACCACGCCTGCGCCCAGATCACCTCGCCCGCCGCCATCGGCGGCAGGATCCGCGCGAGCTGCTCCGGCGTCCCGTGCTCCAGCAGCGTCGGGGCCAGCAGGTTGATGCCGTTCTGGCTCACCCGGCCGGGCGCGCCCGCCGCGTAGTACTCCTCCTCGAAGATCAGCCACTGCAGCACCGGGACGCCGCGGCCGCCGTACTCCTCCGGCCACGACACCGCGCCGAGGCGCGCCGCGCCGAGCGTCCGCTCCCACTCCCGGTGGGCCGCGAACCCCTCCTCGGTCTCCAGCGAGGGCAGCGGCTCCGCCGGGACGTGCGCGCGGAGCCACTCCCGCACCTCGGCGCGGAACGCCTCGTCCGCCGCCCCGAACTCAAGATCCATGGGAACCTCTTTCTAACAACTGTTTGGTAGGGTAACTCTCCTTTCCCGTGACCGACGCCGTCTCCCGCCCAGTGAGATCGGGCGCTAGGGGATCCGCCCCACGCCGCAGAAGGCGTCCACCTCGGGCGGCTCGCCGAACGGGGACGGCTCGGGGCGCCAGCGCGACACCGGCACCACGCCGGGCTCCAGCAGCTCCATGCCGGTGAAGAACCCGGTGATCCGCTCGGGGGAGCGGAGGTTGTAGGCGACCCCGCCGGCCTCGACGTAGCGGGCGATCGCGCGGGCGCGGGCGGTGTCGTCGGCGCCGTCCCCGCCGGGCGACCCGAAGACGTTCGTCCCGTCGTTGACCACCACGTGGCTGCCGGGCGCGAGCGGAGCCACCAGCCGGGCGAGGACGCCCTCCGGGTCCTCCTCGTCGGTGAGGTGGCCGAGGATGCCGAGCAGCAGCAGCGCCACCGGCCGGTCGAAGTCGAGGGTCTCGGCGGCCTTCTCCAGGATCGCCTCCGGCTCGCGGATGTCGGCGTCGAGGTAGGCCGTGGCGCCCTCCGGGGTGGACGTGAGCAGCGCGCGGGCATGGGTGAGGACGAGCGGATCGTTGTCGGCGTACACGATCCGCGCGTCGGGCGCGACCCGCTGCGCGACCTCGTGGGTGTTGTCGACCGTCGGGAGCCCGGTGCCGATGTCGAGGAACTGCCGGATACCGGCCTCGCCCGCCAGGTACCGGACGGCGCGGCCGAGGAACGCCCGCGAGTGCCGGGCGATGTCCTTCTGCTGGGGGAAGATCCGCACGAACTCGTCGCCGACCTCCTGGTCGATGGGGTAGTTGTCCTTGCCGTCCAGCCAGTAGTTCCAGATGCGCGCCGAGTGCGGGACGGACGAGTCGATCTCCGGGTGGTCGGCCATGGGATTCCTCCAACACCGAGATTTCGTGATGTGTGGCGATCCTACGTTTTGCGCCCTCGCTCTTTCCTCTGTCCGAGACGGCGGGTGTCGGGGAAGGCGGGTGTCGAAGACGGCGGGTGTCGGAGAGGGCGGGCCGATGGTTAAGATCGCGCTCTAGAATCGCGTTCGGAGTCCCGGGAGGGCCCATGGCGAGGATCATCGAGCACGGCACCTGGAAGCTGGAGCCCGCCGACGAAGGCCTTCACGAACCCGGCCCCGAACCGCTGTGGAACGAGTCGTACTACTTCGACTTCGCCGCCCCCGACGGCTCCGTCGCCGGCTACGTCCGCCTCGGCCTCTACCCCAACTGGGACCGCGCCTGGTACTGGGCCGCGCTGGTGCGCCCCGGCCGCCCGACGCTCCTCATCGCCGACAACGACGCGCCGCTGCCCGAACCGGGCACGACCGACGTCCAAACCGGGACCTACACGGCGACCCAGCAGATCACCGACCCCTTCGGCCCGGCCCGGGTCGTGCTGACCGGCACCGCCTCCGCGCTGTCCGACCCCGCCGAGACCACGGGCCTCTCCTTCGACCTGCGCTGGGACACCGCCGGAGGCGTCTACCCCTACAAGGACATCCCGCGCTACGAGATCCCCTGCACCGTCACCGGCCTGGTCAGCGTCGGCGGCGAGAAGATCGGCATCGACGCGCACGGGGAACGCGACCACAGCTGGGGCGAACGCGACTGGTGGAAGGTCTCCTGGCTCTGGACGTCCGGCCGCCTGGACGACGGCACGTTCGTCCACGGCATGCAGGCCAACATCGGCTTCCCGCTCGCCTGGCCGTGCTTCGCCGTCCCGCCGGGCGGCGACATCGAGCACCGCGCCGGCTTCTCCGCCGAGACGACCTTCGCCGGCGGCCTGCCCGCCCGCTCCGACCTCCGCTTCCCCGGCGCCCCCATGACCGTGACCCCGGTGGAGTTCGCGCCCGTCGCCGTCACCTCGCCCGACGGCCGCGAGGCCCGCTTCCCCCGCGCCCTGTGCCGCTTCGAGACCGAGGACGGGCGCACCGGGCACGGCTGGACGGAGTGGCACCAGCCGCCCGGCTGGGAGGACCACGGCTGGACCCACCTCACCGAGGAGACCGCATGACCGTCTCAGGCGCCGGCGACCTGACCGCGTCCTGGCTGTCCGACGCGCTCGGAACGAGGGTCGCCGCCGTCCGGACCGAACCCGTCGGCACCGGCCGGGTCTCCGACAGCCTGCGCCTGCACCTCACCTACGCCGACGAGACGTCCCTCCCGCCCACCATGGTCGCCAAGGTCCCGGCGGCGGACCCGTCCAGCCGCGCCGCCGCCCGCGCCATCCGCACCTACGAGGTCGAGGCGAGCTTCTACTCCGAGATCGCGCACTACTTGGACGCGGGCATCCCCACCTGCTACTTCTCCGCCTACGACCGCGAACGCGACGAGTACGCCGTCCTCCTCGCCGACCTGGCGCCCGCGCGGCCCGGCGACCAGCTCGCCGGCATCGCCCCCGAGGACGCCGCCGCCGCGATCGCCGAGATGGCCGCCCTGCACGCCGCAGGCTGGGACGCCCCCGGCCTCGCGGCCCTGCCCTGGCTCAACCGGCACGACGCCGACTCGGCCGCGTTCACCGCCGCGCTGGTCACCGACCTCTACACCGGCTTCAAGGACCGCTACGCCGCCGACCTCGCCCCCGAGGTCATCGCGCTCATCGAGGACTTCCTCCCCTCCATCGCCGCCTACCTGACCGCCCGCGAAGGCCCGCTCACCCTCGTCCACGGCGACTTCCGCGCCGACAACCTCCTCTTCGGCGGCCCGCGCGCCGCCGTCCTGGACTGGCAGACCGTCATCTACGGCCCCGGCCTCGCCGACCTGTCGTACTTCCTGGGCTCCAGCCTCCCCGTCGAGGTCCGCCGCGCCCACGAGAAAGACCTGGTGGAGCGCTACCACACCGCCCTGACCGCCAGGGGCGTCCCCCTCTCCTGGGACGACTGCTGGACGGCCTACCGCCTCCACACCTTCCACGGCATAGTCATGGCGATCGGCGCCTCCATGCTCGTAGAACGCACCCCACGCGGCGACGAGATGTTCCGCACCATGACGACCCGCCACGCCCACCACGCCCTGGACCTGAACTCCCTAGCCCTGACCCCCTGAGCCTTTGGTGCTCATGTGACCGTGGCGGGTCCAGGCCGCATCCGGCCATGCCGCTGACTTAGTGGTCATCTAAGGTGGTCGCATCGGTTTAAGAGGCATTCACGTAGGAAAGCTTCACACACAGAGCTAGGATGGATTCAGCTCCCGAGTTGAGGTGTTCGTCATGTTGCTGAGGTTTCGCGGAGCGAACCACAGATCGTTCCGTGGCGAGTTCGAACTCTGGACGGCCGCCAGCCGCTTCAATGTCGATTCCGCCCGTCCTGCGGATCTTGCCGATGATCCGGATGCGGCGTACCTGCCGGCCGTCGTGATCTACGGGGCCAACGCCTCCGGCAAGTCCAACGTCCTGCACGCGATGCGGTGGATGCGGGGTGCCGTGTTGGGGTCGGTGGACAAGTGGTCGTCCCTGGACGCCATCCCCCGCGAGCCGTTTGCTCTCGACCCGGAGGCTCTGGACGAGACCTCGCTATACGAGGTCAACATCGTTCTGGACGGCGACCGCTACGTCTATGGGTTCGAGGTCTCTGACGAGCGTGTCGAGTCGGAATGGCTGCATGCGTACCCGCACGGGCAATCGCGCAGACAGGTGTGGTTCGAGCGCGACGCGGACAAGAAGGACCCGTTCAAGTTCCCCGGGGAGGGGCTGAAGGGAGACAAGGAGCTTCTCGTTCCGAGGACCCGCCCGAACGCGCTGTTTCTCACCGTGGCCGCCGCGTTCAACCACCCGTACCTTGGGCCGATCCATGACTGGTTCAAGAGCAATCTGTGGTTCATCGGTGACGATGACGAAGGGGCGCGCAGCGGGTTCACCGGCAGGAAGCTCCAGAATCCGGCCGTCAAGGACCGGCTGAAGCGCCTGCTCGAGGTGGCCGACCTCGGTGTGGACGGGGTCAACCTCGAACAGGGCGAGCGCGGCATGAAGGTCCGGCTGTCCCATCGTGGCAGGCAGGGCAGCGTTCCGCTCGATTACCACCTGGAATCGAAGGGAACGCGTGCATGGTTCGCGTTCCTGGGGCCGATGTTCGAGGCTCTGGACACCGGTGCTGTTCTGCTGGTCGACGAGCTGGACGCCAGCCTGCACCCGCTGGTGGCCGCTGAGGTCCTGCGAATCTTCCGTGACCCTGCGGCCAATCCGAACAACGCGCAACTGGTGTGCACGAGCCAGGACGTGTCTCTGCTGGGCAACTTGCACACCTTCCCGCCGCTGGAGCGAGACCAGGTCAGGATCGTCGTCAAGAACCGCGTCGGTGAATCCGAGATCTATCCGCTCACGGATGCACGTCCTCGCAAGAGCGAGGCGCTCGACAAGCGTTACCTCGCCGGTGCCTACGGGGGTGTGCCGCGCTTGACCGAGGGAGAAGCGGCCGAGGTCCTCGGCTTAAGCGATGCAGAGGCGTGCGCATGACTCCCAAGAGGAAGAGAAGGGGCATTCCTCAGGGGAGTACCTCATCCTCTCCGCCCGGGCCGGGCCGGGATCAGAGGCGCCTCGTGGTGACGGTCGTGTGCGAGGGCAAGACGGAACGCAACTACCTCGAGCGGATCCACGACGAGGCCGGCCAAGACAGCCGTTTCGTGCTGCACTTCGATCCGCACGCCCAGCCCGGCAAGGGCTTCAAACCGGCCGAGGCGGTCGACCGTGCGATCGACGTCCAGCACAGGACCGCTCGAAGCGCACAGGAGAACGAAGAGGAAGAAGAGGAGAACAGCGGACCAGAACAGTACGTGTGGGCGGTGTTCGACCGAGACCAGCACAACGACGTTGACGAGGCCATACGGAGGGCTCACAAGAATGGAGTCGAGGTAGCCTTCTCCACTCCTTCGTTCGATCTGTGGCTGCTCCTGCACTTCGCTTCCGGGCCACCGGCGAACGTGTCGAGTGACAACAAGCTGCTGGTTCGCAGGCTGAACGCAGTCCAGCACTTCGAGCGCTACGGAAGGAGCAGCGGTGGCAAGGGCAGCGATTCGAAACCGAAGATCCTCAACGAAGCGCAGCTCACCGCTCTGTGGACGAAGCGCGGTAACGCGGTGAGGCTGGCCCGCCAACTCGTCGACCGCTGTTCGAGTGGACGGTGCCGGGCGGCCACGAGAAAGGCTGAGCGGGGCCACGACCCGACTTGCGATCCGTTGAAGCGCGACACCCAGACCGACTTCTACCGGTTGCTCGAACTGCTCGGCGTCGACGACCGCGACAGCGCCGCTGGGAGGCGAGGCCGTGGCTGAGGTGACGACCCTTCACCAGGTGAAGGCGCTGCTGCTCGATGCGGCGTCCCAGCTCGGGAAGGTCGATGTCGCGGCACGCCGGAACTACGTCTCCGCCCTGCTCCTGCTCAAGCGAAGCTCTGACGTGTTCGCCGAGGCCAGCGCCCGCGTGCACGCTCGGGAACTCGCACGCACGGGCGACGAGGCCGAGGCGGCCGAGGCGGCCGGCGACCCGGACGAGTACATCGAGGAAGTCTTCGTGCCGCCGGAATCGTCCTGGCCGCGGCTGCTCGGCTCGACCCGCATGGTGGGCGAGGCGCTGAACGGCGCGCTGGGCGGCTTGGAGGAGTACAACGCCGACCTCGCCGGAATCCTGACCCACATCGATTTCAACAGGACCCCCGGCGGGGCGCGCCTCAACGATGAGACGCTGACCGGCCTGATCAGGGCGTTCGACGAGGTGTCGCTCCGGGACGCCGACCTGGAGTTCCCCGGGCTGATCGGCGACGCCTACGAGGCGTTGCTGGCCGAGCTCGCCGGCTCGGCCGGGTTGAACAGCGGCGACATGTACACGCCGGGGTCGATCGTCCGGCTGATGGTCCGGCTCGCGGAGCCCGCGCCGGGCCAGGCCGTCTACGACCCGTGCGCGGGGTCCGGCGGCCTGCTCATCCAGGCGCGGCAGTTCGTCGCCGACCACTACCCCGGCAGATCGGGGCATCTGGCGTTGGCGGGGCAGGAGGTCTCGGCGCTCCAGTGGGTGAGCGCGCGGCTCAACCTCCTCTTCCACGGGATCCGGGACGCCGACGTCCAGCTCGGCGACACGCTCTCTGACCCCAGGCACCGTGCGGGAAAGGGAGTCAAGCGGTTCGACCGCGTCCTGTCCAACCCCGAGTTCTCGGTCTCCTATGACGCCGCGGCGGTCGCGGCCAAGGACCTCGGGCGGTTCCGCTACGGGACGGGCCCCAAGTCCGCCGACCTGATGTTCGTGCAGCACATGGTCGCGTCCCTCGCCGAGCAGGGGCTCGCGGTCACGGTCATGCCGCACGGGGTGCTCTTCCGGTCCGGGCGCGAGCAGGCGATCCGGCGGGAACTGCTGGAGAACGACGTGATCGAGGCGATCATCGGCCTCGGCCCGCAGTTGTTCGCCGGGACGGGGATCCCCGCCTGCCTGATGCTGCTGCGGTCCCCGGGCGGGAAACCCCCGGGGCGGCGCGGCCGGATCCTGGTCGTCAACGCCGACCATGAGTACCGGGCCGGACGGACCCGCAACCACCTGGGCGAGGAGCACATCGAGAAGATCGGCACGGTCTGCCGGGAGTGGCGGGAGGTCGGCGGCTTCTCGCGGATCGTGACCACCGGGGACGTGCTGGCCGATGACGCCAACCTGAACATCCGCCGGTGGGTCGACAACACGCCGCCCCCGGAACCGCAGGACGTGAGCGGACACCTGTACGGGGGGATACCGGCCGCGGAGGTCGATTCCCTGCGTCCCGCCTTCGCGGCCTTCGGCCTGGACGCCGGCGACTTCTTCGTCCCGCTGGATGACGGCTATCTCGACTGTCCGCCGGGCGGGCCCGCCGAGGCCGCGGAGCGGATCGAGCGACTGGCCGGGCAGGAGGTGGAGAAGCTGCGGCGGCGTTGCCGCACCTGGTGGGACGACGAAGGCGGGGTGCTGCTGAAGCTGACGGGGCGCGGGCCGATGGCTGCGAGAGAACGGCTCGTCGCCACGTTCGGCAGGGCCCTGGAGCCGCAGCGAATCCTGGACGAGTTCGTGCTGACCGGCCTGGTCGCGCAGTGGTGGATCGACCACCGGGAAGAGGTGCAGGCGCTCGCCGCGGGCGGCCCGAAGCGGGTCGCCGGGAGCTGGGCCGCCTCTGTGGAGGCGAAGATGCGGACGTTGCGCGGCCGCGGCTCACGCGGTTCGCCGGCGGAGTGGCGGGAGGTGCTCGAGCATCCGCTCACCCGCCGCTCGTTCGCCGGCCACCTCGAAGCGCTGAAGATTTTCGAAGAGCAGTACATGGAGCTGGACGCCCGCGTGAAGGGCCTCTCGGAGGCCGAGGAGGATGAGGATCGTAAGGCGCGGGAGGCCGAGCGGAGGCGTCTAAGCAAGAGGCGGACGGAAGCTCGCCGGCAGTTCGACCTGGTGGCGGGCAGGCTGGCCGAGGAGTACCTGCGCACGGTCACCGACATGCCGGATGAGGAGGCGGAGCGCGTCGTCCTCGGCATCCTGGGCGAAGACCTGTTCGCCCGGTTCGGCGCCCGCCTGGCGGACGCTCTGCGCGGCCTGCTCGACGGATACCGGGCCGTCGCCAGCAAGTACGAGGTGTCGCTGGAGCAACTGGAGACCGAACGGGACGAGGCCGCGGCCCGTCTGACCGAGCTTTTGACCGGACTCGGCTACCCCCGGCGTGTTAAGCGGAGAATGCCCGAAAAGCCTGCCCTGTCGTAGCTACAGTACCGGAGGGAACCTCCGAGGGGGCAGGGTGAACAGCCGGTACTGGTCGACGGATCGCCTCGCAGAGCTGCTCGCGGACCGGCTCGGCTGGCCGCCGCCGGTTGACTGCTCTCTTGACGAGAGCGGCCCCTTCACCCGGGACGAGCTCGCCGGCGGCATCGACCGTGACCGCTTCCTGGCGGCGGTGCGCCGCCTCAATACCGGGCCCGGCGGTGAGCCCTGGCTGGACGAACCTCGGCTCGCGCAGGTCTGGGACGCCGTGACCAGAATCGGCGACGGCCTGAGCAGCGGCAACGAGGACTTCTTCAAGCTGCTGCTGTCCGGTGTGGTGGTCGACGCCCCGCCGTGGATGCAGGGCGCGCGCACGCGCGTCGTCCGGCTCGTCGCCTGGGACGACCCCGACGCCAACGACTGGCTCGTCGCGACGCACGTCCCCATTCGTCGTCCCGGCTACACGGGGGTGCCGACGGTCGAGCTCGACTTCGTCGTCCTGTGCAACGGCATCCCCTTCGTCGTGGGCGCGTGCTCCGGGCCCGACAGGACCGACGGCGTCACCGGCGCCATCGACCGGCTGCGGGTCCTTTCGGGAGAGCGCCGCCTGGTGCCGGACCGCTCGGTCCCAGGTCTGTTCCGCTACGTCCAGCTCCTCGTCGCCGTCGACGACGAGCGCGCCAAACTGGGGACCGTCACGTCCCTGCCCGAGCATTTCGCCGAATGGCGCAG
>NZ_JBIQHY010000100.1:3167-4801 GCF_044508335.1 Actinomadura sp. | reverse complement strand
CGCGCCTTCAAGGTCGTCGTCGTGTCGGACCGCCGCGCGCTGAAGGCGCAGCTCACCCCGGTCCTGCGGCTCAGCGGCGAGGCGCCGCGGGTGGCCGGGAGCAGCGCCGAGGCGCGCCGCCTCCTCAGCAGTACCACGCCGGGCGTGATCCAGCTGATGATCCAGCAGGCCAGGGGCGGCGCGGCAGGGGGCCGGGAACTCGACGACCGCTTCCGCGGCCTGTTCGACTCCGTGCTCAACGACAGCGACGAGATCCTGCTGCTGATCGACGAGGCGCACCGGACGCACACCGGCTGGTGGCACGCCCGGCTCTCCACCGCGCTGCCCCGCGCCGTCAAGATCGGCTTGACGGGCACGCCCATCGTCCGGTCCCGCCGCCGCACCACCACCGAGATCTTCGGCTCGGAGATCGACCGCTACACGCTGCGGGAGGCCGAGCAGGACGGCGCCACCGTCCCGATCCGCTACGAGGGACGGCACATCTCGTCGGAGCTGGTCGACCGCGCCGCCCTGGACGCCGCCTACCAGGCCGAAGCGTCGGGCGAGGTGCCGCTGCGGCTGCGGGACGTCCTGGAGTCCACCGACCTGATCAAGGAGAAGGCGCGGGACATGCTCGCCCACTGGGTGGGCTACGTGCTGCCGGGCGGCTTCAAGGCCCAGGTCGTCGCGGTGAGCCGTCTCGCCGCCGTCCGCTACCGGGACGCTTTCCTCAGCGTCCGGGACGAGCTGGTTCGCGCCACCGAGAAGTACCTGGAGCGTCCGGGCTCGTATGACGGCTACGACGCGGCTCTCCTGGGGACCGCCGCCCGGCACCTGTACCCCCTCCGGGAGATCGACTTCATCCCGGTCATCTCGGCGGCGGCCGGTGACCCGCCGGAGTTCCGCCGCTGGACCGACGGCCCGGCCCAGGACGCGCACGTCCTCCGCTACCTGCTGCCGCTGCCGCGCCCCGTCGAGGGCGAGCGTGCGGGCGCGGGGAACGGCGTCCAGGTGTTCGGCGAGGGAGACCCCGACGACCCCTGGTCGGATTCGCCGCCGCTGGAAACCTCCCCTTCCGGCCCTGACAAGGTTCCGGACGGCCCGTGGGAGGAGGATCAGTACGGCGGTCTGGCCTCCGACAGCACGTTCTCCTCCGACTGGCTCGACAGCGCCTTCTCCGCCGGCCCGCACGAGTACGCCCCGTTCGCGGGCGACGAAACGCCTCGGCAGGGTGACGCGCCGGTCGCCTTCCTGATCGTGCAGCGGATGCTGCTCACCGGGTTCGACGCGCCGCTGGAACAGGCCCTGTACGTTGACCGTCCCATCCGGGCGGCGGAACTCCTCCAGGCCGTCGCGAGGACGAACCGTCCCGCGCGCAACAAGCCGCACGGTCTGGTCGTGGACTACGTCGCGCTCGCCGACAACCTCGATGAAGCGCTCGCCGAGTACGACCTCAGCGACCTGGAGGGAATGCGGGAGGACCTGCTCGGCTACGAGCTGCCCCGCTTGGAGGAGCATGCGGAGAGGCTGAGAGGAGTCTTGGCCGAACTCGGCGCGACCGGTCCATTCGCCGATGATCTGGAGGCTCAGGAACGTCTCCTCGAACGTCTGGAGGACCCGGATCTGCGCATGCGGTTCGACGAGGCCGCAAAGAC
>NZ_JBIQHY010000100.1:0-3067 GCF_044508335.1 Actinomadura sp. | reverse complement strand
TCGAACGTCTGGAGGACCCGGATCTGCGCATGCGGTTCGACGAGGCCGCAAAGACCTTCTTGGGGGCTGTGGAACGTCTGCTGCCCCGGCCGGAGGTCACGTCCCATCTGCCACTGGCGAAGGAGGCCGGGCTGCTCCAGTGGCGGGCTCGGCGGAGGTTCCGCGACACGGGGACCGGCCGTCCCGACCCCAACCAGTACGGCCCGCTCCTCCGGGAACTGCTGGACGAGCACATTCGCGCCAACGTCCCCATGCAGCAGGTACCGCCCGTCGAGATCACCGATGCGAGCTTCCGGGACCGGGTGGACGCACTCCGCAGCGACCGAGCACGCGCCCGCGAGTACGAGTACGCGCTCCGCCGGTTCCTGGAGACGAACCGGCGCAGCGACCCCGGCCGCGTCCGCCGCCTGAGCAGCCGCCTGGACGTCCTGCTCACCCAGCTCGATCAGCAGTGGCGGGACCTGGCGGATGCGCTGGGCGATCTGGTCGAAGGAATCGCGACGGACGACACCGAGATCCTCGCGCTGGACCTCGACCCTAAAACGGAAGGCCCCATCTACAGTGCCCTAGAGCAGCGGCTCGCAGCCATGCTCGGCGCCGACGGCGAAATCACACGCGACGCGCTAGTGGACGCCGCCCGCCAACTCGCAGGGGTGGTCGAATTCGAGGTGGGGCCGCCGCACTTCGCCGAGAACCTGTTTCTCCAAGACAACCTTCGCAAGGAGTTGGGGCAGCGGGTCAGGGATCTGCTCGGAGTCAAACGCGACGTGGCACGCCCGATCGCGGAAGACCTGCTCGGGCTCGCCATCGCCCGCAGGGACGACTTCCTCCGGAAGTAGGGAGGACTCCCGCGGTGGTGTCCGGTGTGGCTCCACGGCGGGACCGCCGCCTGGCTCATCACGGCTTCGGGGAGTGCGCCGGGGCGGGGGTGGTGTCGAGGTGGCGGACGAGGAGTTCGGTGGTCTCCTGGAGGTCGATGAGGGGGCGGCGGAGGTAGCGGTGCGGGGTGGTCCACCAGCAGAAGGTGCGCCGGTGGACCCACACGTTGAGCCCGGTGAGGACGAGGACGGAGAGGCCGTCGCCGGTGGTGCTGCGTCTCCCTTCGAAGCCGCGGCGGGTGAGGTTGAGCAGAAGGTGGTGTGCGGCGGTTCCCGGGTGGACGCGGTAGTGCAGGCCGGGCCAGTCACAGGGGAGCGGTAGCGCGAACCAGACTGCTTTTCCTGGGACGGACGTGGTGTCGACCCGGGACCGGGTCGGGGCGCTGCCCCAGTCGGCGGTGACCTCGCGGACGAGTTCGAGGCCCTTGCCATGCTCGTCCAGTAGCCCGCCTCCGGAGGTGTGTGGTGTGGCCGTTCGCGCTCCGTCGAAGACGGAGACGATCAGTTGCGGGGACGGGACGGTCCGCGCCCAGATCCATAGCTCCGGTAGAGGTGGTGGTGGTCGGTCGCCCTGGGCGCACCCGGCGTGCCGCAGGGCGTTGGTCGCGGTCTCGGACACGGCGAGCTCGCCGTCCTCGATCACGTCCCGGCCGAGCTGTAGTTCGCACATCGTCTGACGGACGAGCCGCCGCGCCGCCGCCGGCCCGCTCTCGTCCCCCGGCAGCCGCCACGCGCACAACCCCCCGGTCACCAGCCCCCACGCCCCTTTGACCTCCATCGGGCCTCCTCAGTGATCACCATGCGTGTGCGTCAAGTCACATGTCGTGTGGACGGCTCGATACTGACTGATGCAAAGCTAGGATGCAATCCCGTTTTCAAAACTCATATGTAGTGACCGAAATGGACTGTGTGTGTGGTTTCTGCCACGCAAAGTGAGGTTGGGAGGGCAGAATGACGACCGACCATCGAGGAGGTGCCCTCATGCCACGCCCCGAGAGCCCGACCGTCCGCCGGATCATGCTGGGTATCCGGCTCCGCGCGCTGCGGACCCGCGCCGGCATCACGGCGGATGACGCGGCCCGCCACATCGCCCGGACTGACTCGACCATCAGCCGGATGGAGACGGGGCAGACATCGGTGCCCGCCCGCGTCCTCGAACGGCTCGTGGAGCTGTACGGCGCGACGCCAGATGAGACGGCGCAGCTCACCGAACTGGCCAAGGCGGCGCGGCAACGCGGCTGGTGGCAGCGCTACGGCGAGGTCCTGCACCCCGGCTTCGAGCTGTACCTCGGCCTGGAGGCCGAGGCCACGGAGATGCACGCCTATGTCAGTGAGTGGGTGCCTGGCCTGCTCCAGACCGCGGAGTACGCCCACGCGGTGCTGTCTGTCGAGCCTCGACCGCCATCGGACGAGGAGATTCAGGCGCGTGTCGAGGCCCGTCTCGCTCGCCAGGCGATTCTCAGCGGAGATGCCCCTCTCCAATACTGGGTCGTGCTCGACGAGGCAGTGCTACGGCGCGCGGTCGGAGGGCCCAGAGTCATGGCCGAGCAACTACGTGTTCTTGCCTCTGCGGCTCGGCGCCGCAACATCAAGTTGCAGGTCCTGCCGTTCTCGATCGGCGCTCATCCGGGGACGTGCGGTTCGTTCACGGTGCTCACACTCGACCTGGGTGACGCTGCCGTATCTGAATACGCGTACGTCGAGAACCGGGCAGGAACGCTGCTGATGGACAAGATGCCCGAGGTCGAGACTCACCGGCTGGCGTTCGACTCGCTGCGAGCCCAGGCGTTGAGCCCCAGAGACTCGATCGCCATGCTTGAGAAGATTGCCGCAGAGTGGGATGAGACGGAAGGATTGAGTGCATGAAGCTCGGCGAGTTGTCCGGCATACCGTGGCGCAAGAGCTCATATAGCGGCAGCACGGGGGGCGACTGCGTTGAAGTCGCCCGACTAGATGCCAGGCAGATGGTGAGGGACTCCAAGAACCCCGAAGGCGGCGTCCTTGTGCTGCACCTGGACGCGTGGGCGGCGATGGTGTCGCAGATCAAGCGGGGTGCGTACGATCTTTGACCCTGTCAGCGATCGCTGACCCGCTCGCACGGTGTCCCTCGCGCTAAGCACAACGTGCCAGGGCAGGTGACTATTCAGGTCTGCTGGTCTGATTCGGCCCGAGCGTGATCGCTGTCATGG
>NZ_JBIQHY010000018.1:0-84232 GCF_044508335.1 Actinomadura sp. | reverse complement strand
CCAGCTCGACCTGCGCCTTGCCCTCGCGGCTCTTGGCGTGCTGGGCGAAGATGTCCAGGATCAGCGCGGTCCGGTCGATGACCTTGACCTGGACGGTCTCCTCCAGGTGCCGCAGCTGGCTCGGGGCCAGCTCGCCGTCGCAGATGACGGTGTCGGCGCTGGTGGAGATCACGACGTCGCGCAGCTCCGCGGCCTTGCCGGAGCCGATGTAGGTGGCCGGGTCGGGGCGGGACCGGCGCTGGACGAGCCCCTCGAGCACCTGCGAGCCCGCGGTCTCGGCGAGCAGCGCCAGTTCGCGCAGGGAGTTCTCGGCCTCCTCGGCCGTCCCGTCCGTCCACACGCCCACGAGGACGACCCGCTCCAGGCGCAGCGCGCGGTACTCGACCTCGGTGACGTCGGTCAGCTCGGTGGACAGACCCGCGACGCGTCGCAGCGCCCGCCGGTCCTCCAGGTCGAGCTCACCCGTCATGGGCTCGTACTCGGACTCGTCCTGGAGCTCGAAGTCTGTCTGGTCTGAAGAGAAAGGTTGAGTCATATGTCCTCGGTACAACGCCGCCTCGCGGCCGTATCTTCCCGGCGATGGTCTCACGCACCTTCCCCGCGGGTCACCCGGTTATCCCCATGGTTTCCGCTCTGGGTTGACGTAAGCGCACGCGGGGAGGTGCACCGGTACCCGCTTTGACCGGGCCTCGCGGTGCCGAGTACCGTCTCCACGTAACAGAAGTCGAATTTCGCGATACGGAAATCGTACGAAAGGGCAGGCAGATGGCTGGACTGGAAGGCATCGAGGTCACCGGACCCCTCGGCGATCGGTACGAGGAGATCCTGACCCCCGAGGCGCTCGGCCTGCTCGCCGCCCTCCAGCGCGAGCTGGGCGCCCGCCGCAAGGAGCTGCTGGAGGCCCGCGCCGCGCGCCAGCGCGAGCTGTCGGCGGGCGGGACGCTGGACTTCCTGCCCGAGACCGCGCACATCCGCGAGGACGGCTCGTGGCGCGTCGCCGACCCGGCGCCCGGCCTGGTGGACCGCCGCGTCGAGATCACCGGCCCGACCGACCGGAAGATGACGATCAACGCGCTCAACTCGGGCGCGAAGGTGTGGCTGGCCGACTTCGAGGACGCCAACACGCCGCTGTGGAACAACATGATCGAGGGCCAGCTGAACCTGCGGGACGCCCTCGACCGCACCATCGACTTCACCGACGAGAAGACCGGCAAGACCTACGCGCTCAAGGACGACGAGGAACTCGCGACCATCGTCGTGCGGCCGCGCGGCTGGCACATGGAGGAGAAGCACCTCCTCGTCGACGGCGAGCCCATGTCCGGGTCGCTGTTCGACTTCGGCCTCTACTTCTTCCACTCGGCGCGGCGCCAGCTGGCCAAGGGCAAGGGGCCGTACTACTACCTGCCGAAGATGGAGAGCCACCTTGAGGCGCGGCTCTGGAACGACGCGTTCAACCTCGCCCAGGACCACCTGGGCATCCCGCGCGGCACCATCCGCGCGACCGTCCTGATCGAGACGATCCCCGCCGCGTTCGAGATGGAGGAGATCCTCTACGAGCTGCGCGACCACTCCGCGGGCCTGAACGCCGGCCGCTGGGACTACCTCTTCTCCGTCATCAAGAAGTTCCGCGACCGGGGCGCCGAGTTCGTCCTGCCGGAGCGCAACGCCATCACGATGACCGCGCCGTTCATGCGCGCCTACACCGAGCTGCTCGTCCGGACGTGCCACAAGCGCGGCGCGCACGCGATCGGCGGCATGGCGGCGTTCATCCCGTCCCGCCGGGACGAGGAGGTCAACAAGGTCGCGCTGGAGAAGGTCCGCGCCGACAAGACCCGCGAGTCCGGCGACGGCTTCGACGGCTCCTGGGTCGCCCACCCCGACCTGGTCCCGGTCTGCCGCGAGGTGTTCGACGGCGTCCTCGGCGACAAGCCGAACCAGCTCGACCGGCTCCGCGAGGACGTCAACGTCACCGCGGCCGACCTGCTCAACGTCAAGGACACCCCGGGCGAGATCACCGAGGCGGGCCTGCGCAACAACATCGACGTGGCGCTGCGCTACCTCGCCACCTGGCTGGACGGCGCCGGCGCGGTCGCGATCCACAACCTGATGGAGGACGCGGCCACGGCCGAGATCTCCCGCTCCCAGGTGTGGCAGTGGATCTACAACGGCGTCTCCACCGCCGAGGGCAGGAAGATCACCAAGGAGTGGGTCGAGCAGCTCCTGGACGAGGAGCTCGGCAAGATCCGCGCCGAGCTCGGCGAGGCGTACAACGAGCCCCGCTACAACGAGGCCGTGGCCCTCTTCAAGGAGGTCACCCTGGCGGACGAGTACTCGGAGTTCCTCACCACCCCGGCCTACCAGCGGTTCCCGTGATCGCGTAAGGCGCCGCCCCGGCGGCCCGGCCTCGGCCGCCGGGCCGCCGGGGCACCTCATCGGCCGCCGCGGCGCATCCCGCGCACCGCGGCGCGCCGCGGGCCCCGCGGCGGGGCCGGCCGGATCTTGCGGGGGTCGCGGGGGCGGAGGATGGTGGTAGTGATGGAATCCATGCTCACAGGGCTCGCACCGCGGCTCGGCGGGATCGTCGGGCCGGAACGGGTGATCACCGATCCGGTGCGGCTGCGCACCTACGAGTGCGACGGCCTCACCAACCACCGGTGCACGCCCGGGATCGTCGTGCTGCCCGACACGGCCGAGCAGATCGCGGCGATCGTGCGGGAGTGCGCGGCGGCGGGCGTGCCGTACGTGGCGCGCGGGTCGGGGACCGGGCTGTCCGGCGGGGCGCTCCCCCGCGCCGACGGCGTGCTGATCGTCACCGCCCGGATGCGCCGGATCCTGGAGATCGACATCCCCGGGCAGCGCGCCGTAGTGGAGCCCGGCGTGATCAACCTGGACGTGACGCGGGCCGTCCGGCCGTACGGGTACTACTTCGCGCCCGACCCGTCCAGCCAGCAGATCTGCTCGGTCGGCGGGAACGTCGCGGAGAACTCCGGCGGCGCGCACTGCCTGAAGTACGGGTTCACCGCGCACCACGTGCTGGCCTGCGAGGTCGTCACACCGGACGGCGAGCTGGTGGAGCTGGCGGCGGACGCGCCCGGCTACGACCTGCTCGGCGTGTTCGTCGGCGCGGAGGGCACGCTCGGCATCACCACCAAGGTCACGGTGCGGCTGACGCGGGTGCCGGAGACGGTGCAGACGCTGCTGGCGGCGTTCGACTCGATCGAGGCGGGCGGCACCGCGGTGTCGGCGATCATCGGGGCGGGCGTCGTCCCGGCGGCGATCGAGATGATGGACGCCCTCGCGATCGAGGCGGCCGAGGCGGCGGTGCGCTGCGAGTACCCGGCGGGCGCCGGGTCGGTGCTGATCGTGGAGCTGGACGGCCCGGAGGCCGAGGTCGCCGCGCAGTTCGCCGAGGTGGAGCGGCTGTGCCGGGACGCGGGCGCGTTCGAGATCCGGATCGCCGCCGACGACGAGGAGCGCGCGCTGATCTGGAAGGGCCGCAAGTCCGCGTTCGCGGCGGTCGGCCGGATCAGCCCCGCCTACCTCGTCCAGGACGGCGTGATCCCGCGGACGGTGCTGCCGGAGGTGCTGGCGGGCATCGACGCGCTGTCGGCCGAGTCGGGCGTGCGGGTCGCGAACGTGTTCCACGCGGGCGACGGGAACCTGCATCCGCTGGTGCTGTTCGACGACGCGGAGGAGGGCGCCGAGGAGCGCGCCGAGACCGTGTCGGGAGCGATCCTCGACCTGTGCATCCAGCACGGCGGCTCCATCACCGGCGAGCACGGCGTGGGCGTCGACAAGGCCCGGTACATGCCGCGCATGTTCACCGACGCCGACCTGGACACGATGCAGATGGTCCGCTGCGGGTTCGACCCGGCGGGTCTGTGCAACCCGGGCAAGGTCTTCCCCACGCCGCGGCTGTGCGGCGAGGTGCCCGGCACGCGCAAGGGCCCGCACCCGTACGAAGGAAAGGCGGACATCTTCTGATGCGCCCCCTGGACGCACTGGCGAAGGTCTGCGCCGACGTACGCCCCGGCGAGCCCGCGGAGGGCGTGCTGGGCGTCGAGCCCGCGCTCGTCGCCGCGCCGAAGGACCTGACCGAGGCCGCCGACGTCATGCGCGTCGCCACCGAGAAGGGGCTCGCGGTCGTCCCGCGCGGGGCCGAGACCCGCCTCGACTGGGGGACGCCCCCGCAGCGCTGCGACCTGCTGATCGACACCCACCGGCTGGACAGGCTCGTCGAGCACACGGCGGGCGACCTCGTCGCCAAGGCCGAGGCCGGGCTCCCCATGGAGCGGCTCGGCGAACGGCTCGCGGAACGCGGCCAGCGCCTCGCCCTGGACGTGCCGCTGCCGGGCTCGACGGTCGGCGGGACGATCGCGACCGGCGCCGCCGGCCCGCTCCGCACGATGTACGGGACGCCGCGGAACCTGGTCATCGGGCTCACGATCGTCCGGGCGGACGGCCAGGTCGCGCGGTCGGGCGGCAAGGTCGTCAAGAACGTCGCCGGATACGACCTGGGCCGGCTGTTCTCCGGCTCGTTCGGCACCCTGGGGCTGATCGTGGAGGCGACGTTCCGCCTGCACCCGATCCCCGCGGCGACCGCGTACGTGACGTGCGCCGTGGACGGCCCGGAGCAGGCGCACGACGCCGTGCAGAGCGTCCTCCACTCCCCCGTGGCGCCCAGCGCCGTCGAGTACATCGGGCCGAGCACGGTTTCCGTGCTCCTGGAAGGCGTGCCGGACGGCGTCGCCGCGCGCGCCGGGCAGACCGCGGAACTCCTCGGCGAGACCGCCGGGATCTCCGATACCGCACCGGACGGCTGGGGACGCTATCCCGACGGCACCACGCTCATCGACATCAGCGCACCGCCGCCTTCGCTCCGCGACGTCCTCACGTTGCTCGGTCCCGGCACCCCGGTCACATGGAGCGGCAGCGGCCACGGGCACGTCGGCCTCGACGCGGGGATGACCGCGCAGGAGGTCGCCGATCTCCTGGGCCGGCTGAGGGACGTGCTGGGCCGCCACCGCGGCCATGCCGTCGTCCGCTACGCCCCGGAAGGGGTGCGCGGCGAGATCGACCTGTGGGGGCCGGTTCCGGCGCTCGCGCTGATGCGGCGCGTCAAGGACCAGTTCGACCCTGATCACCGGCTGTCCCCCGGCCGCTTCGTGGGAGGTATCTGATGAGCACCCAGGACGACCTCCCGGATCTCCTCAACGACTGCGTCCACTGCGGTTTCTGCCTGCCCACGTGCCCGACGTACGTGCTGTGGGGCGAGGAGATGGACTCCCCCAGGGGCCGCATCCACCTCATGCAGCAGCATGTGGAGGGCGCACCCCTCAGCGAGCCGATGGTCGAGCACTTCGACCGCTGCCTCGGATGCATGGCGTGCGTGACGTCCTGCCCGTCCGGCGTCCAGTACGACCGTCTCATCGAGCACACCCGCGCCGAGGTGGAGAGCGAACATCCCCGTCCGCTGAAGGAGCGGGCCGTCAGGGAGCTGGTCTTCCAGCTGTTCCCGTACAAGCGGAGGCTGCGCGCGCTGCGCGGCCCCCTGCGCGCCTACCAGAAGTCGGGGCTGGAGCGCCTCGTCCGGCGCAGCGGGATCCTGGAGCGCCTGTCCCCGTCGATCGCCGCGATGGAACGGCTCGCGCCGCCGCTCGGCAGGGCGCCGAGGCTGCCGGAGCGGGTCGCCGCGCGCGGCGGGCGCCGCGCCGCGGTCGGGATGCTGACCGGCTGCGTGCAGGGCGAGTTCTTCCCCGGCGTCAACGCCGCCACGGCCCGCGTCCTGGCCCTTGAGGGCTGCGACGTCGTCATCCCCCGCGGCCAGGGGTGCTGCGGGGCGCTGTCCCTGCACTCGGGGCGCGCCGAGGAGGCCCGCGCGTTCGCCCGCCGGACGATCGAGGCGTTCGAGGACGTCGACGTCATCGTGGTCAACTCGGCGGGCTGCGGGTCCGCGATGAAGGAGTACGAGGCGCTGCTCGCCGGCGACCCCGCCTGGGCGGAGCGCGCGAAGGCGCTCTCGGCGAAGACCAGGGACTTCGCCGAGTACCTCGTGGAACTCGGGCCCCGCGCGGAACGGAGGCCACTTCCGGTCACGGTCGCCTACCACGACGCCTGCCACCTCGCCCACGCCCAGGGCGTGCGCCGCCAGCCCCGCGCGCTGCTGGCCGCCATTCCCGGGCTGACCGTGCGGGAGATCGCCGAACCCGACGTCTGCTGCGGCTCGGCCGGAACATATAACCTGTTCCAGCCGGAGGCCGCCGGCGAACTCGGCGACCGCAAGGCGGTGAACGTGGACGCCACCGGAGCCGAACTACTGGTCGCCGCCAACCCCGGCTGCTCGATGCAGATCGCCACAGCGCTGCGCCGGCGCGGCGCCGGCATCGCGGTCGCGCACACCGCGCAGGTGCTGGACGCCTCCCTGCGGGGTCTCGGCCGCGACGCCCTCGTCGCGCGCCGTTCGTAGGCCGCGCGCCCGGACCACCGCCGATCCGGGCGTCCGGTATCGTGTCCAGCCGCCGTTGCCGACCCAACTCGATAGGACGCGCTTACTTAGCCTGGAGCAGGCACGAGGGAGCACGCACCATCATGTCCAACAGCACCTACCAGCCGTACCGTTCGCACCGCCGAAGAAGGAAGACGAGCGCGGGAAGGCTCGGCCTCGCCGGGGCCGTCACCGGCGCCGTGGGGATCGCCGCGATCGCCGCGGGCATCGTCGTCCTGCGCCCGGGCGCCGACGGCGCCGGGGAGGCGTCCCAGCCGACGCTGGCGAGCCAGGGCGACGGCGCCCGCCCCGGCTCCACCGTCCCCTCGCCGGACGCGGGCCCGCCGGTGAACTTCACGACCCCCGAGGGCTACGGCTACAGCCTGGCCGCCGTCCGCGCCGGCACCGGCCGGCAGCCGCTCGGCGCCACGAAGGCGCCGCCGTCCGGGACGACGTACGCCTACGCCGACTACATCCTCACCAACACCCAGCGCCGGGCCGTCCTGCTGGACTTCCCCGCCGACCTGTTCATGCCGAAGGCGCAGGTGCCGAAGGCGGCGCGGGAGCGGTGCATGCCGCAGGCGGGCATCCCCGGCGACATGTGCACGCTGCCGAACCACAGCAGGATCACCGCCCGGATCGACGGGTCGAAGCCGCCGGTCGACGACAACGGCAGCAAGATGATGCCCGGCGGCGCCTCCTACGTCGTGCGGATCGCCTCCGACCTACCGGTCAACGCCGGCCTCTCCGCCGACGACCTTCGGCTGTACGTGTGGAACGCCCGCTACACCAGCGACCGCAAGGGCATCCGGCTCGCCTTCCCCTGACCGGCGCGGGCTAGGGGCGGCGGGTGAAGCCGATGTCCTGGTAGGCGGGTTCGAGGAAGCCGCAGGCGCCCATGTTGGCCAGGTCGGCGCGCACGGCGACGAGCTGCGGACGCTGGTACAGCGGCAGCACCGACGCCTGGCGCCAGATGAGCCGGTCCGCCCTGTTCACAAGGACGTGAATCCTCTCCGGGTCGATCTCCGCGATCGCCCGGTCCATCGCCGTGTCTATGGCGGCCGTTCCCGTGCGGGAGTAGTTCTGCTGGACGGCGCCTCCACGCGGCCGCGCGAACACCGCTCTCATGGGCGAGACCGGGAACGAGGTGCCCAGCCACGAGAACGGGACGATGTCGAAGCCGCCCCGCGTGACGTAGGTGTCGAGGGCGTCGTCGGCCGGGACGGGCCTGATGTCGATCCGGACGCCGATACGTGCGAGCAGCGCACGGGCCAGTTCCGCTTCGCGCTTGCTCACCGGGACTCCGGACGGGATCACGAACCGCAGTGCGAGCGTCCGCCCGGCCTTGGCGCGGTACTCGCCGCGTCGCCGCCACCCCGCCTCGTCGAGGAGTCGCTCCGCGCGTGCCGGGTCGTAGGTTCCGAGCGCATCCGAGTTGTCGCGGTAACCGTCCTGGGTGTTGACGTAGAAGTGGTTGCCGAGCGTCCGGACGGGGACGCCGAGCCCGGAGAGGTCGGATCGCGCGATCACCCGGCGGTCGATGCCGAGCATGACCGCGCGCCGCACGCGGACGTCCGACAGGATCGGTCCGGCGGCGTTGAAGGTGAAGTGCCGCCAGTCGGGCCCGCCGGCACGGCGTATGTCGGCGCCGGGGACGTCCTGGAGGCGCCGCATCGCGCCCGCGTCCAGCCCGATGTCCATGAGGTCGATCTCGTGGTTGGCGAACGCGCCTGGCATCGCGCTGGTGTCCATCGCCCGGTAGACGATGCGGTCGAGCTTCGCGGGCGCGCCCCACCAGGCCGGGTCGCGCACCAGCGTGACGGTCTTGCCGGTGCGGTCGAGCCGCTGGGCCTTGAACGGTCCCGCCGTGACGGGCAGCCGGTTCAGCCAGCCGGTGTTGAACTCGCGCGGGGAGGCGTACGCGGCGGCCGGGTAGAGCGGGCTGAACAGGCTCCGCCAGTCGGCGTACGTCCGGGCGAACGTCACCTTCACCTCGTTCGGCAGGGCGCCCCGCTCGACGTGCTCGATCAGGCGGTAGCCGGAGACGGTGGACACCTCGTAGCGCGGGTCGCGTCCGGACAGCGCACGGGCCTGGGCTGCGAAATCGGCGTATCCGAGCGGGCGGCCGTCGGACCATCTGGCCCGCGGGTTGAGCCTGTAGGTGACGGTCTGGCCGTGCCCGGTGCGCTTCAGCGCGGCCGATTCCAGGTACTCCGGGACGGGATGCGGGACGGATCTCTCATCGGCGCGCATCAGGTACGGCAGGACGCCCTGGATGACGTGCTCCACCGCGCCCTTGGCGCCGTCGACGTGGTTGAAGTTCCACTGGGACGGGAACTCCGGCAGCGCCCAGCGGAGCGTCCCGCCGCCCGCGATCCGGCCGCGCGGGGTGGGATTGACGTCCGAGGCCGGCAGCCGTCCGGACGCGTCGCCTCGCTGTTCCAGGTCACCGCATCCGCTCAGCAGCACGGCGGCCAGGAGGGCCGCGCCGAGCGTCCGCTTCACTGCCGGGCCTCCGCCCCGACGAGGGGATGGTGGCAGGCGACCGACCGGTCCGCGCCTCCCCATGGCTTCGGGTCCTGTTCGTCGCACAGGCGGGCGTCCTCCTTCGCGAGCACGGCGTAGCGGGGGCACCGGAATCGGAAACGGCATCCGGTGAGCGGTGACATCGGGTCCGGCGGGTCTCCACGCAGGCGGACGCGCCGCAACAGCGCACGCGTGTAGGGGTGGGCCGGTGCCCGGTACACGTCGGGCGTCGGTCCCAGTTCGACGATCCGGCCCATGTACATGACGGCGACCCGGTCGGCGATGCGGTGGACGACGGCCAGGTCATGGGCGACGAGCAGATACGCCAGGCCGAGGCGGTCGCGGAGGCTCTCCAGCAGGGCCATCACGCTCGCCTGCACGGACACGTCCAAAGCGGACACGGGTTCGTCCAGCAGGAGCAGACGCGGTTCCAAGGCGAGCGCTCTGGCGATGGCCGCGCGCTGCCTCTGCCCGCCCGAGAGCGCGTGCGGGAAACGCCGGGCGTGCTCGCTCTCCAAGCCCACCAGCTCCAGCGACTCCTTCACGCGGCTTTCGATCAGCGAGGACGGGAACCCGTGCGCGGTCAGGGGCTCGGCGATGATGGCGGCCACGCGCATCCGCGGGTTGAGCGACGCGCCCGGGTCCTGGAAGACGACCTGGACGTCGCGCCGCAGGGCCTTCCGCCGGGCCGCGTTCAGAGACGCCGTGTCCTGGCCGAGGACGACCACTCGTCCCCTCTGCGGCCGCGACAGACGCAGGATCTCCATCAGGGCGGTCGTCTTCCCGCACCCGGACTCGCCGACGAGCGCGAGGGTCTCGCCCTCCCGGACGTCGAATCCGATGCCGTCCACGGCGCGCACCGTCCCGAGCCGGCGGCGCACGAGCGTCCCCTTGACGACCGGGTAGTGCCTGGCAAGACCGTCCACCCGCAGCGCGACAGGACGCTCGGGCCGAGGCCGGGACGGGGCTGTGCCGTCCACGCGAGGAACAGACCTCAGCAGCTCGGCCGTGCAGGCCGCGCGCGGCTCCCGGTAGACCCGCTCTACCGGCCCGCTCTCGACGACCCGCCCCTCGCGCATCACCGTCACGCGATCGGCGAAGCCTTCGACGACGCCGAGGTCGTGGCTGATCAGCACGATGGCGGCGCCGGTCGCCTCCCGCGCGCCCCGGAGCACGTCCAGGATCTGCGCCCGGACCGTCACGTCCAGCCCCGCGGTCGGCTCGTCCGCCAAGATCACTGCCGGCGCGTTGGCGATGGCCATGGCGATCATCACGCGCCGCAGCATCCCGCCGGAGAACTCGTGCGGGTAGGCGCGCGCCCGCCGCGCCGCGATCCCCACCAGGCCGAGCAGCTCCACCGCCCGCGCACGCGCCGCCGCCCGCGCGGCTCCGGAGTGGACGCGGACGGCCTCGGCGATCTGGTCGCCCACGGTGTGCACGGGCGTGAGCGCGGGCTCCTGGAACACCATCGCGAGGTCCCTGCCGCGCACGCGGGAGAGTTCGGCGTCGGAGCGTCCGATCAGCTCCGCACCGCGCAGCCGCACCGATCCCGTCACCTCGGCGCCGTCCGGGAGGAGCCCCATCACGGCGAGCGCGGCGGCGGTCTTCCCGGCCCCGGACTCCCCGACGATCCCGAGGACCTCCCCCGCCCCGACCGCGAAGCTCACCCCTCGCACGGCGCGCACGCCGCCCGCGTGAACGACCGACAGGCCGGCGACCTCCAGCACCGTCACCGCCCGCCCCGCAGCGGATCGAGGGCGTCCCGCAGCCCGTCGCCGAGCAGGTTGACCGCGAGGACGATCAGCGCGAGCAGCCCGGCGGCGGCCCCGGACGGCCACGTCGCCGCCGCGCCCCGGCCGTCCGCGATGAGCGCGCCCAGCGACACGTCCGGCGGACGGACCCCGAGGCCGAGGAACGATAGCCCGCCCTCCGCCGCGATCGCGGCGCCGGCGGCCAGGCTCGCGTCCGCGACCAGCAGCGAGGCGACCTGCGGCAGGACGTGCCGGACGAGCACGCGCGGCGCCGGCACCCCCAGGAACCGGGCGGCGAGCACGTGCCCGCGCTCGCGCACCGACAGCGTCGACGCCCGCACCGCCCTGGCGGGGAGCATCCACATGAACGCGGCGAGGAGCGGCGCGAGCAGCGGCCATCCCCCGCCCGGCGCCAGGACCGCGACGACGAGCAGCGGCGGCAGCACCAGCAGGAGATCGGCGCCCCACATGAGGGCGCGGTCGAGCGGCCCGCCCGCGAATCCCGCGACGGTGCCGGCGACGGCGGCGAGCCCGGACGAGAGCAGGGCCGCGAGCAGGCCGATCACCAGCGACTTCTGCGCCCCGCGCAGCGTGAGGGCGAACACGTCCCGCCCGCTCTGCGTCGTGCCGAGCCAGTGCCGCCCGGACGGGCCCTGCCCGAAGGCCGTGAAGTCCGTCTCGTCCCAGCTCCACGGCGACACGAGCGGCCCGGCGAAGGCCAGCGCGACCACCGCGGCGAGCAGCACGGACCCGGCGGCGCCCCGCCGCGTCACGCCGCCGCCCCCGGCCGGACCCGCGGGTCGAGGAGGCCGTTCAGGACGTCCGAGACCAGACCCGCCGGCAGCACCGCGCAGGCGGCGACGCAGTCGATCGCGGCGACCGCGTTGACGTCCCCGCGGTCGATCGAGTCGGCGAGCCACTCGCCCATCCCGTGCCACCCGAAGACCTTCTCGGTGAGCATCCCGCCGATGACCAGCGGCCCGGCCGCGTAGGCGAAGTACGCGGCCATCGGCACGAGCGCGGTGCGCAGGCCGTGCCGCAGCAGCGCCGTCCGCCGCCGGAGCCCCTTGGCCCGCGCCGTCCGCACGAAATCGGCGTGCAGGACGTCCAGCATGAGGCCCCGCTGGTAGCGGGCGTAGACGGCGAGTTGCAGCAGCGCGATCGTGGCCGTGGGAAGCACCGCATGCCGCACCTGGCCGGCGATCCCCGCGGACTCGCCTTCCCCGACCCACACGAAGACCCGCACGCCCATGGCGTCGTTCACCGCCGCCGCGGCCGTCTGCAACAGCACCGCCAGGACGAACACGGGGACGGCCAAGAGCACGCAGGCCCCGCCCGTGATGAACCTGTCCGCTCCCCGCCCGCGCCTGGTCGCCGCGTACGCGCCGAGCAGGACCCCCAGCACGCTCCCGGCGACACCGCCGGGAACCACCAGCCGGAGACTCACCCCCAGCCGCCGCCATAACTCGGCGTTGACGGGCTCCCCCTCCCGCGTCCTGCCGAAGTCGCCGCGCACGACGCCCCCGCCCCACACGAGGAACCGCTCGGCCAGAGGCGTCCGGTCGTCGAGGTTGAGGGCGCTGAGCCGGGCATCGATCACGGCGTCCGGCGGACGCGGCACGCGTGCCTCGAAGCCGGCGCGCGGATCGAGCGCGGCGGCGGCCAGCAGATAGGCGAGACTCCCGGCGACGACCACCAGCACTCCCCGGCTCACCAGCCGCCGCAGCAGGAACCCCGCCAACGCCCCACCTCCCGGACCACTCGGCACAGAGCACGGAATGCTACCGATCGATCACACAACGCGTAGGAAAATCACAGGAGTCGGAGGACGACGCCCCTCCGGCCGTCGTCCCCGTCAGCGGGCGGGCCGCTCGCCACCGGTGCCCGCACGGGTCCACGGCCAGGTGATCAGGGCCCAGCCGAGCATGACGATCACGATCTCGGCCGGCACGTACCACGGCCAGGGGCCCAACAGGTCCAGCACCGAGCCGGTGCCGGGCTTGGCCCGGAGGAAGCCGTAGTTGGTCCCGGCGACCAGGTTGAAGGCGAACGCGGCGGCGGCCCACAGCGCGGTCGCGGCGACTGCGAAGCGGTAGCCGCCCCAGTCCGGGCGCATCCCCAGCCCCCAGGTCAGGTACACGGCGGCCCACAGGACCAGCAGATGCCTCCCGAAGAAGCCCAGATAGCCGATGCCCGGGTAGTCGGGGCCGTGCAGCGCCGGTGTGAGCAGGGCCTGCACCGCCAGGGTGAGCCCCCAGTAGTACGTCAGCGCGAACCAGCGCCGGCCCAGGGTCCAGAGCGCGCCGGCGGACGCCGCCCAGGCCAGGTCGCTCAGCTGCAGCGGCAGCGACCCGCCGATGCTCCACCGCCCGGGGAGCAGCGTGTACGCCTTGGTCCCGATCACCACGTACACGATCGCCAGCGCGTACGCCTGACCGAAGCCGCGCGCCCGGTCCCCGGGTTCCCCCGGCCCCGCGCGCTGCGCGCGCCCGAGCGGCACCAGCACGGCGCAGCCGGCCGCGAACAGCCCGAGCGCCGCCCAGTGCGACGGCCCGTACGGCGTGAACCGGCCGTCGGCGGTCAGCAGCACCTGATCATGCTAACCGCGCGGGACGGGCCGCGCGCGGGCCGTCGCCGGGCCCGCGGCCGGCTCAGCGATCCCCGCCGGCGGTCTTGCGCCTGCCCGGTGAGCGGCCGGCCCGGGACCGCCTCGCGAGGTCGCTCTCGAAACGCTCAAGGCTCAGATGGGCCATGACGAGCCGCTGCGCCTGGGCGACGTTGCCGCTGCGCATGCTCGCGAGGATCGCCAGGTGCTCGGCATGCCATTCGCCGTGCCGGCCGACGGTCGCCTTCAAGCCCGAGGAGAGCCTGACCCAGGCGTCGCGCAGCCGCTCCTCGATCTCGCAGAGCCACGTGTTGCCGGACATCGACGCGATGGCGAGCTCGAAGGCGAGCGGCTCCCAGACGAAGGAGCCGTCCTCCCGCAGCTTCGCTCCCTGCTCGTCGAGCATCGCCGCGAGGGCGTCGAAGTCGGCGGCGGTGCCGCGTCGGGTCAGGGCGGTGACCGCCGCCAGTTCCACGCCCAGCCTGGTCTCGACGAGGTTGCGGAGAGCGTGCTCCTCATGGGTGTCGAACATCGCCTTGCCGGTCTCGCCGTCAGCGGAGTTCGCGGTGACGTACATGCCGTCGCCGTGCACCACCTCGATGCAGCCCATCGCGGAGAGGACGCGCACCGCCTCGCGCAAGGACGACCGGCTGACGGAGAGCAGCTCCATGAAGACGCGCTCGGGAGGCAGCCGGTCGCCGGGCCGCAGGTCGTTGTCGGCGATGTACGCGCGCAGTTCCTCGACGACGCGTTCAGCCACCCGGCCCTTCCCTCTCGGGCGGCGGGCCCCTGCGGGTTCGGTGCCGGGCTCGTTCATGTCAGCCATGACAGTAGGAGTCCGGCCTGCCTCTCGCAACCTGCCCGGCAGGCCCCCGGGGCGGCCGTCCCACGCGGCCGTCAGACCGGCCGGAACGCCAGCAGGCACTGGCCTCCCGGGGTCTCCAGCGGGGTCCTGCGGACGGGGACCCCGCACTCGATCAGCTCGGGGTCCTCGGGCACCCCCAGCAGATAGCCCATGACGCGCGGGCCCTCGGCGAGGTCGACCAGGCACGTGGCGAACGGCGTCGCGCTCTGGAGCCCGGGCACCTGGGACCGGAAGTGCATGCAGAAGGTGTACAGCGTCCCGCGGCCGCTGCTCTCCTCCCATGTGAGGCGCCGCGACCCGCAGGAGGGGCACAGGGCCCGCGGGTAGAAGAAGAACGTCCGGCACGCCTCGCAGCGGGGCAGCAGAAGGACTCCGCGCCGCAGGCCCTCCCAGAACGGGAGCCCTTCCGGGCCGGGTGACACGACGGGGTCCAGGCCCGCTCCGTCCAGAGTCGCTCCGTCCGGCGTCATCGGGCCACCCCGAGGATCGCGGTCGCGCTGCTGGACAGGTATCCGCCGATGCCGTTCACCAGGGCGACCTCGGGGCTCTCCACCTGCCGGTCGCCGGCCTCGCCCCGCAGCTGCCGGACGGCCTCGATGAGAAGGAACATCCCGAACATCCCCGGGTGGGTGTAGGAGAGGCCGCCGCCGCTGGTGTTCAGCGGGAACTCCCCGCCCGGCGCCGTCCGCCCGCCCGACACGAAGTCGCCGCTCTCCCCCTTGCCGCAGAACCCGAGATCCTCCAGCTGCACCATCGCGGTGTAGGTGAAGGAGTCGTAGAGCTCGGCCACGTCGACGTCCTCCGGGCCCAGCCCGGCCTCGGCGAACGCGGCGGGCCCGGACAGCGCCGCCGGGCTCACCGTCAGGTCGGGCATCTGGCTCACTCCGTAGTGCGTGTGGGCGACCGCCGAGCCGAGGACCTCGACGACGGGGACCCCGAGGTCCCGGGCTCGGGCGGCGGAGGTGAGGACGACGGCGCCGCCCGCGTCGGTGACCAGGCAGATGTCGGTGGGACGAAACGGGTAGACGAAGTACGGGGTCGCCAGGATCTCCTCCACCGTCAACGGTTTCCGGTAGTACGCCCGGGGGTTGCGGACGGCCCAGGCGCGCGTCGACACCGCGAGTTCCGCGAAGTGGCGCGTGGTGGTCCCGTACTGGTGCATGTGGCGGCGGGCCGCCAGGGCGTAGGCGCTCGGCGGCCCGTCCACGCCGTACGGGCGCTCCCACTGCCAGTCCGGGAGCCAGGGGTCGAAGTGCTGCGGGCGCGTCTGCACCCCGCGCTTGCGGTTCGACCGTCGCGTCTCGCCGTGCGTGATCAGGGCGACCTCGCAGGCCCCGGCCTGGATCGCCCGGACCGCCTCGTGGAGGTGGGCCACGAACGAGGAGCCGCCGATCGACTGACTGCTGGAGTAGCGGGGGCGGAGCCCGAGGTACTCCGCCACCATCAGCGACGGCATGAAGTCCAACCCGCAGGTGAACAGCGCGTCGACGTCGGTGAGGGCGAGGCCGGCGTGGGCCAGGGCGTTCGCCGCCGCCTCCGCGTGCAGCTGGAGGGCGGACCGGTCGGGGACCACGCCGATGGCGTCGGACTCGGCCGCGCCGACGACGGCCACACCGGTGCTCATGACGCCGGCTCGGACCGGTACCGGCCGATGTAGTCCCAGTCCAGCTCGAGCCCGAAGCCGGGGCCCTCGGGCACCGCGTAGTGCCCGTCGGCGAAGGGCGTCCGGTTCGCGATCAGGTTCCAGAAGATCGGGTCGCGGTCCGGGTCGAAGGTCTCCAGATAGGTGCCGTGCGGGATCGAGGCGAGCAGGTGGGCGGAGACCTGCGGCTCCTCGTGGTGCGCCATCTCCACCTCGTACATCGACGCCAGCGCGGCGACCCGGCGCCATTCGCTGGGCCCGCCGATCCAGCTCGCGTCCGCGTTGCACGCGTCCACGGCGCCCGCGCTGATCAGGTCGCGCAGCCCCGCGCGGGTGCTCTCGCTCTGCCCGGCGGTGACGCGGACGCCGGTCGTCAGGCGGACGTCGCGCATGGAGAGGCGGTCGTTCAGCCAGCGCACCGGCTCCTCGAACCAGCGCAGGCCGAGGTCCTCGGTGAGGCGGGCGAACTCGATCGCCTTCTGCCGGGTGTAGCCCTGGTTGGCGTCGACCATGAGCACGAAGTCGTCGCCGCCCGCCTTGCGCGCGAGGCGGGTGCGATGGGCGTCCTCGGCCGGGCTCAGCCGCCCGACCTTGAACTTGCATCCGGCGAACCCGAGCTCGCGGTACCACTCGATCTGGCGCGCGATGTCGGCGTCGTCGTCGGTGTAGTACCCGCCGATGCAGATCGCCGGCAACCGGTCGCGGTACCCGCCCCACAGCCGGAACAGCGGCACGCCCAGCGCCTTGCCGACCAGGTCCCACAGGGCGGAGTCGACGCACGCGACGGCCTGCAGGGCCAGTGACCGGTCCCGCAGGATGTCGTAGGTGGGCGGGAGCATCGCCTCCCAGCACGCCTCGGTGCTCAGCGCCGTCCGCCCGAGCAGATGCGGGACGATCTCGTTGCGGATGATGTCCACGATCACCGCCTGCTCGGCGTCGGTGTCGCCGTTGTAGACCTCGCTGACCAGCCCGTTGCGGGTGTGGACCCGGGTCACGATCGTGCACCGGTTGGTCATGGAGTAGTTCGATCCCTGGTACTTCTTCGCGAGCGGGACGCGGACGGGGATGACCTCGACCGCCTCGATGATGAGGTCGTCGGCGCTGACGTTGCTGGGCGCTGCGGTGGCTTGCACGTTGTCTCCGGTCAGGCGAGTGCTCGGATCAGGCTCCGAGGCGGAGGTGGACTGACTTGGTCTCGAAGTACTGGGCGAGGCCCTCGCGACCGAGTTCGCGGCCGACGCCGCTGGCCTTGTAGCCGCCCATGGGCATGCAGAACGGCAGCCCGGCGTCGTGGTAGGCGTTGACCCACACCGTCCCGGCGCGCAGCTTCCCGGCCGTCCTCAGCGCGGTGTCGAGATCCCTGGTCCACACGGCGGCGGCCAGCCCGTACCGCGAGTCGTTGGCGAGCCGGACCGCGTCGTCGCGGGTGTCGAACGGGGTGACGGCGAGCACCGGGCCGAAGATCTCCTCGCGCGCCACGGCGTGCCCGGGCGCCACGTCGTCGAAGATCGTCGGTTCCACGAACAGGCCGCCGGCGAGCTCCCCGCCGACCCGGCCGCCGCCCGCGACCAGCTCGGCGCCGCTCCGGAGGCCGAGTTCGATGTAGCGCAGCACGGTCTCGACCTGGTTCTCGTCGACCAGCGGGCCGATCTGGGTCCGCTCGTCGAGCGGGTCGCCGATCCGGCTGGTCCGCGCCAGTTCGGAGAGCCGCGCCACGAACTCGTCGTGGATCGGGCGCTGGACCAGCAGCCTGCTTCCGGCCTGGCAGGCCTGGCCGGTGTTCAGGAAGATGCCCCAGTAGGCGCCGCGGACGGCCTGGTCCAGGTCGGCGTCGGCGAAGACGATGTTGGGCGACTTCCCGCCGAGCTCCATGCTCACGCGCTTGACGGTGCCGACGGCGGACCGCATGACGGTCTGGCCGACCTCGGTCGACCCGGTGAAGGCGATCTTGTCGACGCCGGGGTGCTCGGTGAGCGCCGTGCCCACCTCGCCGCCGCCGCCCGTGACGACGTTGTAGACGCCGGCCGGCACGCCCGCGTCCGCCAGGACCTCGGCCAGGTCGAGGGTACTGCCCGGCGTCAGGCTCGCGGGCTTGGCGACCATCGTGCAGCCCGCGGCCAGCGCGGGGGCGACCTTCCACGACAGCAGCAGGAGCGGGAAGTTCCAGGGCGTGATCATCCCGACCACGCCGACGGGCTCCTTGAGCACCAGCCCGAGGGCCGCGTCGGTGTGCCGGGAGACCAGGTCGCCGCGCTGGTCCAGGGCGAGGGCGGCGTAGTAGTCGAAGACCTCCGCGGTGAGCACGACCTCGTTGCGGGCCATGGTGATGGGCTTGCCGAGCTCCAGGCTGATCCGCCGGCCGATGGCGGGCGCGCGCTCGCGGAGCAGGTCGGCCGCGGCCCGCATGACGGCGGCGCGTTTCGGGGCGGCGAGGCTCGGCCATGGCCCCTCGTCGAAGGCCCTGCGCGCGGCGGCGACCGCGCGGTCGACGTCCTCCCGGCCGCCCCGGGCGTACCGGCCGACGAGGCGGCCGTCGGTCGGGCTCGTGCGTTCGAGCGTCCGGCCGGAGGAGCTCTCGCTCCAGGACCCGTCGATGTAGAGCCCGTAGGTGGCCAGGTTCGCGGGGGTCTCGTCCGTTGAAGTGCTCATGGTGTGCTCCCCGGGTCGGCCGGCGGGAACGGGTCGCGCGCCGGCGCGTAGCATTCGAGCAGGAGGCAGCCGTGCGGCCCGGCCACCGCCGCGTGCGGGACCTCGCCGGGGATCAGGAAGCCGTCCCCGGCGGCGACGGCCGACCGCCGCCCCCCGGTCTCCAGCGTCAGGCTGCCGCTGAGGACCTGGCCGAACTCCTCGTTCCCGTGGGCGTGCAGCGGCACGACCGCGCCGGCCGCCAGCCGGAAGACCGCGGCGGACAGCCGCTCGCCGAGGTGGACCGAGCCGGTGATGCCGGGCAGCGGGTTGTGCTCGGCCAGGCCGCTCCATGCGATGACGGCGGGTTCTCGTGCGGAACCGGTCACCGCCCGCTCACCCGCCGTTCGGAGCGGGCAGGAGCTCGGTCACCTGCACGACGACCCCGTCGGGGTCCTTCGCCAGGCAGATCTTCCAGCCGCCTTCCGGCGTCATCACCGAGGTCGGCTTGGTCAGGAACTCCACGCCGTCCTCCGACAGGGCGTCGTACACCGCCTGGGCGTCGTCGGTGAGCACCGCGAAGCGGGTGAGGCCGCGCTGGTGCTGCTGTACCGGTTCGGCGCCGGTGTCCAGCGTCGCGGGATCGAACCACTGGACGATGTCGAGGAGCGTCGCGTCGGCGTCGTCTCCGAGGCGCAGGTGGACGAAGCGGAGGTCGCCGGACGGGACGGCGAACGCCTGCTTCACCTGGTCGTTCTTGACCGTCCTGTCCTGGAGGACCTGGAAGCCCAGCTTCCGGTAGAAGGCGACGGAGCGTTCCAGGTCCGTGGAGTTGATGGCGATGTGGAACAGCCTGTTCAGCATGGTCTCTCTCCCTTGGGGGCGGTCGGCCGCGGGCGGTCAGCCGGCGAGCGGCATGAGCTGGTCGGCGAGCTGCTCGACCTCGTCGAGGACGCTCTGCAGCGTGTCGTGCTTGAACGACGTGTCGGCGATCAGGAGCTCGACCCCGAGCCCGGCGTAGTGATCGACCGTGTCCTTGTCCAGGGTGGCCTGGCTGACCGGGCGGGCCGAGAGCGTGATGTCGGAGCGCGTGCGGCCGTGCTCGGCGAGGTACCCGTCGAGCTCCGCCAGCTTGCGCTCCAGTTCGTCGGGGGCGATGTAGAGCGGGTGCCACCCGTCCGCCGCGGCCGCGACCCGCTTGAGCACGCCGGTGCTCTTGCCTCCGCACCACAGCGGGATCGACCGCTCGCCCACGGGCTTGGGGTAGAACTTGAAGCCGGAGAACTGGAAGTGCTCGCCCTGGAAGTCGATGAGGTCCTCGGTCCACAGGTGGCGCAGCAGCTTCAGGTACTCGGTGGTCCTGGAGCCGCGGGTCTCGAAGGGGGAGCCGAGGATCTCGAACTGCTCGCGCATCCAGCCCGTCCCCACCGCGCAGATGGTGCGGCCGCCGTTCAGCACGTCGAGGGTGGCGAGCGCCTTCGCCGTGTTGACCGGGTGGTGCCATCCGGCGATCAGCACCGAGGTGCCCACCTTGATGGTCGTGGTCGCGGCCGAAGCCCAGGCGAGGGTCAGGATGGTGTCGAAGTAGGGCGTCTCCGGGGGCCAGAAGAACTTGCCGTCCTTGGTGTAGGGGTAGCGCGACTCCACGTCGACCGGCAGGGCGATGTGGTCGGTCATCCAGAGCGAGTCGAAGCCCAGCTCCTCCGCCTTCTGCGCGAAGGCGACGATGGCCTCGGGGCCGGCGTAGGGTCCCGCGCCGGGCAGCCTCAGTCCGAACTTCATCAGGGGTGCCTCTCCGTGACTTGGCCGAGGTGGCCGCGTGGGGTGTGTCGTTCCTGGATCTGCTGGTCGGGGGTCTCCGAGGACGACGCGAGGTCCTCCTCGAACCGCTCCAGGTTCAGGTGCGCCATGACCAGGCGCTGGGCCTGCACGACGTTGCGGGAGCGCATGGACGCGACGATCGCGCGGTGCTCGGTCAGCCACTCCTCGTGGCGTCCGACCGAGGCCCTCAGCCCCGTGGAGAGCGCCAGCCACGAATCGCGCAGCATGAGCTCCACCTCGTAGAGCCAGGTGTTGCCGCTGATCTCCACGACGGCGAGTTCGAAGCCGAGGGGCTCCCAGGCGAAGTCCGGGTCGATCCGGAGCCTGGCCTGCTGATCGTCGAGCATCGCGTGGAGGCCGGCGAAGTCGTCGTCGGTCGCGCGCGCGGTGGCCGCGGTGACGGCGGCGAGCTCGATGCCGAGCCTGGTCTCGACCAGGTTGCGCAGGGCGTTCTTCTCCGTGGCGTCGAAGATCGCGGCGGGGCTGGCCTGCTGGATGGGCGGCGGGGTCGCGACGTACATCCCGTTGCCGTGCCGGACGTCGATCACGCCGAGGGTGGAGAGCACGCGCAGCGCCTCCCGCAGCGAGGACCGGCCGACCCCGAACAGCTCCATGAACACCCGTTCCGGAGGCAGCTTCGACCCGGTCGTCAGACCATTGGCCTCGATGTAGGACCAGATGTCGCGGACCACCCGCTCGGCGACCCGGCCGGTTTCGGGGCGGTCGCGCAGCAGCGCGGGAGTCATCTGATGACTTCCGCCGCCGTCGGCGGAATCGCGCCGTTGGCGCGCCTGTACGGCTTCACCAGCGGTGCTGCCGGAGTTCTGGTGGCGTCTCTCGTCCATAACGACCGTGACGTTACGACTAGAGATCTGACAAGTCAACCGTTGACAGGCACCGAAAGAGGGAGTTGTATGACGACCCACGTTGTATGACATCTCAGCTCCCCATGAGCGAAGGGCGACATCGATGTCCAAGTCACCTCGGCGGTTCAGCGTCGGAAACTCCGGGATCACCGCGGTCGCCGTGGCCTCCGTCGCCGTCCTCGGTCTGGCCGGCTGCGGGGGGGCCGCGGTGTCCGGGGAGGACTCGTCGGACAAGCCGGTGAAGATCGGCGTGCTGCTGCCCTACACGGGCACGTTCGGGCTGTACGGCAAGCCGATGGAGGCCGCGCTGAAGGCCCGCCTCCAGCTCGCGCAGGGGCGCGCGGGCGACCGCGCCGTGGAGCTGGTCTTCGAGGACGAGGCGACCGATCCGGCCGTCGCGGTCTCCAAGGCCGGCAAGCTGCTCGACCAGGACGGCGTCTCGGCGGTCGTCTGCTGCGCGACCGGCGCCGCCACCCTCGCGGTGGGACCGATCCTCGCGGAGCGGGGAATCCCGCAGCTCGGGCCGATCCCCAACCCCGACGGGCTCAAGAAGTTCAAGACCGCCGCGGTCGCGGCGCCGACGGCGGGGCACGACGCCGGAAAGCTCGGAACCTACGCCGCCGAGGAGCTCGGGCACCGCACGGCCGTCATCGTCGCCAGCGACTTCGCCTACGGCCACGAGGTCGCGGACGCCTTCGAGAAGAGCTTCACCGAAGCGGGCGGGAAGATCGTCGAACGGGTGCTCACCCCGCTCGGCACGGCGGACTTCGCCTCCTACCTGGCCCGGCTGCCGGACGCCGACGTGACCTTCGCCGGTTTCGCCGGCGCGGACGCGGTGCGCTTCGTGCAGCAGTACGACAAGTTCGGCGTGAAGAAGCGCATGCCGCTCATCGGCCACGGCCCGCTCGTCACCGAGCTCGTCCTCAAGCAGATCGGCCCCTCGGCGGTGGGCGTCGGCGCGGGCTTCTACTACTCCTCCACCCTGGACAACCCCGAGAACAAGCGGTTCATCGACACGATGAAGGCCGCCGGCGGCCAGTTCGTGCCGAGCCACTTCACCGCGGGCGCCTGGGCCAGCGGCAGCGTGCTGCTGGCGGCCGTCGAGGCCGCCGGGGAGCACGCCACCGACGGCCGGGAGCTCGCGCGGACGATCCGCGCCACCAAGGTCGACGCCCCCTGGGGGACCCTGAGCTTCGATCCGGAGACGGGATACGCGGACGCGCCCACCTACTACTACACGGTGGTCCAGAAGTCGGGTTCGCTGCAGCACTCCGTCGCCGGCGAGATGTCGTGAGAGCCGCGCCATGTCCCTCGCCCAGGCGGTGCTCCAGCTGGCCATCGGTCTTTCCTTCGGCCTCCTGCTGTTCCTGCTCGCATCCGGTTTCACGCTGACGTTCGGTCTGGCGGGCTTCGTCAACCTGACGCACGGCGCCGTCTTCCTGCTGTCGGCCTATGTCGCGACCGCGTTCACCGGCCCCGGCGGCTACGTGACGGCGGTCCTCGCCGCGGGCGCCACGGGGACGGTCCTCTCGCTGCTCGTGTACGCCACGACCCGGCTGCGGTGGGGCAGGGTCCTCGGCGACGAACTCAAGCAGGTGCTGCTGACCTTCGGTCTCCTGCTCGTCTTCGCCGAGGTGGCCCGCGTGCGGTGGGACGGGCTCCCCCGGTCCCTGCCCGCGCCGGGGTTCGCCGACGGCGCCTGGCGCTTCGCCGATGCCTCCTTCCCCGTCTACCGGGCGTTCATGGCGGCCGCGGCGCTCGCGCTCGCCGCGGCCCTGTGGTGGCTGCAGGAGCGCACCCGGTTCGGCGCGATGGTCCGCGCCGGCGTCGACGACCGGGCGATGCTGGAGGCCACCGGAGTCAGCGCCGGGCCCATCTTCCTCGCCGTGTTCGGCCTGTCCGGGCTGCTCGCCGGGCTCGCGGCGGGGCTCGCCGCGCCGGTGCTCGGGGCCGCGATGGGGCAGGAGTTCAGCGTCCTGGTCCTCGCCTTCGTGATCGTCGTCCTCGGCGGGCCGGGCGATCTGCGCGGAGCGTTCCTGGCGAGCCTCGCCGTGGGCGTCGCCGACGCGTACGGCAAGGCGTTCCTGCCGACCGTGGCGGAGTTCACCATGATGGCGCTGGTCGTGGCGGTCCTGGCATGGCGTCCCCGGGGTCTTTTCGGAGGTGCCCGTTGAACAGGTCCGCATCGACGCTCGCCGCCGCCGGAGCCGGGCTCGCGGTAGCCGCCGCGCCGTTCTACCTCGACGTGTTCCAGATCGGCCTGGTCGCCCGCGGCCTGGTATGGGGGCTGGTGGCGCTGTCCGTCTGGTTCCTGCTGCGCCTGCTGAACCTGCCGTCCTTCGGCCATGCCGCCTTCTTCGGGCTGGGCGCCTACGCCGCCGGGCTGGCCGTGACGCGCTGGGGCGTCGACAACGTGTTCCTCGCCCTCGGCATCGGCGTGGGCGTCACCTGCGCCGCCGCCCTGCCCATCGCCGCGGTGGCGGCCCGGCTGGGCAGCATCGGGTTCCTCCTCATCACGCTCGCCTTCGCGGAGATGCTGCGTTCGCTGGCCATGCGCTGGCGGGCGGTCGGCGGCTCCGACGGCCTCACCGGGATCGCCCGGCCCGGCGCCGGCCCGCTTCCGGTGGACCTGGCCGGGCCGGTGACCTGGTTCTATTTCACGCTGGCCTGCACGGTGCTGTGCCTGCTCCTGCTCTGGGCCGTCCGGCGGTCGGCCTTCGGCGGCGTCCTGGTCGGGATCCGGGAGAGCGAGGAGCGCATGCGCGCGCTCGGCTACCGGGTCGAGACCTACAAGGCGGCGGCCGTCGTCCTGTCCGCCGGCGTCGCCGCGGTCGCCGGGGTACTGCACGCCTATCTCATCAGGTTCGCCAGCCCCGAGGACCTGTCCGCCCTGGTCTCGGCGCGCGGGCTGATCCTCGTGGTGCTGGCGGGGAGCGCGCTCGTCCCGCCGGTGCTGGTCGCGATCGCGCTGACCTTCGGCGAGGACCTGGTCAGCAGCAGGACCGAGAACTGGCTCGCCCTCATGGGGCTGCTCTACGTGGTGGTCGCGCTCAGCGGCCGCGAGAAGGACCGGGCACCCCGCCGGATCGCCCTGGCCGTCCGCCGCAGGCTCGACCCCGTTCCCCAGGAGAAGCCATGACCGCCGTCCTCGAACTCGATGCGGTCTCCAAGCGCATCGGAGGCGCCTACCTGAACCGCGACGTCTCGATCACCGTGCGGCAGGGCGAGCGCCGTGCGCTCGTCGGCCCCAACGGGGCGGGGAAGACGACGCTGATGAACATGGCGTCGGGCGTCCTGCGCCCGTCCGAGGGGCGCGTCAGGCTGCTCGGCCGCGACGTCACCTCGCTGCCGGTGCACCGCCGCGCCCGCCTCGGGCTGGCCCGCACCTTCCAGATCACGTCCCTGCTCCCGGCCATGACCGTGGCCGAGAACCTGGCGATCGCCGTGCAGGCCACCAGCCGCGGGCGGGCGGACCCCCTCCGTCCCTGGTCCAGGGCCCGCGCTGTGTGGGCGCGGGTGGACGAGCTGCTCGAACGCGGCGGGCTCACCCGGATCAGGGACGTCCCCGTCGGGCGGCTGGCGTACGGCGAGCAGCGCCGGGTCGAGATCGTCATCGCGGTCGCCAACCCGTGCTCGCTCATCCTGCTGGACGAGCCGGGGGCCGGGCTCAGCAGCGAGGAGACCGAGGAGCTGCTGTCGCTGGTCTTCGGCCTGGACCCCCGGTTGGCGGTGCTCTTCGTCGACCACGACCTCGATCTGGTCTTCCGGCTCGCCACGCACGTGACCCTGCTGAACTTCGGCCAGGTCGTCGCCGAGGGCACGCCGGCCGAGGTCCGGGCCATGCCCGTCCTACGCGAGATCTACCTGGAGGTGGATGCGGATGCTTGAGGCGATCGACCTCAGCGCGAACTACGGCGCGGTCCAGGCCGTGCGATCGGTGTCCTTCGCGGTCGGTCCCGGGGAGGTGCTCGCGGTCCTCGGCCCCAACGGCGCCGGCAAGTCCACGCTCGCCAACGCCGTGAGCGGCCTGCACCGGCCGAGCGCCGGACGTCTCCTGCTCGGCCGCACCGACCTCGCGGCGGCCAAACCGACCCTCATCGCGCGCAAGGGGGTGGCGCTGGTGCCGCAGGGGCGGCGCGTGTTCGCCAGCTGCACCGTTTCCGAGCACGCCGCCCTGGCGGCGCGGAACGCCAGGCCCGGCGCGCTCACGGTGGACGAGGTCCTGGAGTTCTTCCCGCGGCTCCGGGAGCGCTGGAGCGTGCGCGCCCGCCGGCTGAGCGGCGGAGAGCAGCAGATGCTCGCCATCACCCGGGCGGTGCTGCCCGGTCCCGCGGTGCTCGTGCTCGACGAGCCCACCGAAGGGCTGGCGCCGGGCATCGTCGGCGCGGTGGGCCGGCTCGTCCGGCGGCTCCGCGACCGGGGGACGGCGGTCCTGCTGATGGAGCGCCCCGGAGAGTTCGCCTGCGGGCTGGCCGACCGGGTCGCGACGATGGACCGGGGGCTGCTGTCGTCCGCGGCGCCTCCCGGGCGCCGCCGCGGCGCCGGCGCACCGGACGGAGCGGCCCGATGACGGCGCGGCTCGGCGTGCAGGTGACGCCCTGGAGCGGTTCGCGGGAGCTGGTCTCGCTGGGCGTCCGGTTGTCGTCGGTCGTGGACACCGTGTGGGTCCAGGACCAGATGCTGGCGCGGAACGTGTACGGCCTGCTGGCCGCGCTCGCCCATGCGGGCTGCGGCGTCGGCACCAACGTGACCTACCCGGTCGGCCGGAACCCGATCGAGATGGCGTCGGCGGCCGCCACGATCAGCGAGCTGCTGCCCGAGGGGCGCGAGCTGGCCGTGGGGATCGGGACCGGGGGCGCCCTCGTCAACAGCCTCTTCCAGAAGGACAAGCCGGTCTCCGCCGTCCGGGAGGCGCTGCAGCTGATGCGCGCCCTGTGGTCGGGCGCCCGCGTCGAACTCGACCAGTTCCCGGTGCTGGGACGGGCGCTGTCGTACAAGCCTGGCGCGGTCGCGCAGCTGACCTATCCCGTGGAGCGTCCGCCGGGCCTCGTGGTCGCCGGCGTGGGGCCGCGGATCCTGGCCGTCGCGGGAGGATACGCCGACGGGCTGATCTCGCCGAGCAACATGCCGACGCTGTCCCGCGCGGCGTTCCGCACCGGCCGCTTCGCCGAGGTCTCCGGCCTGGCGACCGCGCTCGCCGCGCGTCCGGCCGACGCCGGCGACCTCCGGCTGATCTTCGGGATCAACACCTCCGTGTCCGCCGACCGCCGGGCCGCGCGCGACCAGGCGCGCCGGCAGGTCGCGCTCGTCGTCGGCAACCCCCGGCTGTGGCCCGATCTCGAGCGGGTGGGCATGGACCTGGCGTCCGCGGAGTCGGTGAAGCAGGCGTTCGACGACGGCGAGGGGGTGGCGGGCGCCGCGGCCCGGTGCTCGGACGACCTGGTCGACGGCCTGGTGATCGCGGGGACCCCGGACGACTGCGTCCCGGCCATCGCGGAGCTGCGCGACCTCGCCGCCGCCGAGGGCTACACCGAGTTCTACATCGGCGGCCCGCTCGGCCCCGACCCCGTCGAGGCGGCGGAGCTGCTGGTCACCCGGGTGATTCCGAAGGTCTGGCCGGAGCGGGCGGGCCTGGCATGACCGGGACCGTCCTGCGGCGCGCTGACGCGGCCGGGGTCGCGACGCTGCGGCTCGCGAGGCCGGAGAGCCGCAACGCGCTGAACACCGACCTGCTGCGCCGGTTGTCGGACGAGCTCGACGCCGTGGCGGACGACCCCGCGGTCCGGGGGGTGGTCCTGTGCGGCGAGGGCGCGGTGTTCTGCGCCGGCGCGGACCTCAAGGAGTTCCGGGGGGCCGCGGGCGAGCAGGGGGCGCTGCGCAGGATCCGCCTGGTGAGCCGGGTCGTCGGCCGGCTGCGCAACCTGGAGCGGCCGACGGTCTGCGCGGTGTCGGGGGCCGCCTTCGGCGCCGGGTGGGGGCTCGCCCTGGCGTGCGATCTGACCTACGCCGCGGCGGACGCGACGTTCAGCCTGCCCGAGCTGCCCGCGGGGCTGCGGCTCCCTCCGGCGATCCTGCACCGGCTGGCCGAGGTCGTGGGCCCGGTGCGCGCGGCGGAGATCGCCTACTCCGGCGATGTCTACACCGCCGAGCAGGCCCTCGCCTGGGGGTGGGTCGGCCGGGTCCTCCCGGACTCGGCGTCCGCGGAGGAGCGAGCGCGAGAAGTGGCGGGGGCGCTCGCGCGGGCGCCGGGGACGCCGGTCGTGCACGCCAAGCAGGTGCTGCGCCCCCGCGCCGGCGGCCTGCTGACCCCGCCGCCCGAATACGCATGGAATGAGGAGCCATCCCAGTGACCGGAGCGATGACCGAGGCGGAGGCGACGCGCGAGGCGGTCCGGGAGACCGTGCGCGCGTTCGTCCAGGAGCAGTGCGACGAGTGGAAGTGCCTGGAGTGGGACCGCGCCGGCACCTACCCCAAGGAGGTGTTCGACCGGATCGCCGCGCTGGGCTGGTTCGGGATCGGGATACCCGAGGCCGACGGCGGCTCCGGCGGGACCGCCGGCGACCTGCTGGTCGTGGCCGAGGAGCTCGGCCGCGGGAGCACCGACCTGGTCGCCTGCTTCAGCCTGACCGCCTCGGGCCTGCGCACGCTGGTGGCCGACGGCAGCCCCGCGCAGCGCGCCGAGCTGGTGCCGAAGCTCATGGACGGCACCGTCCGGCTGTCGATCGCGGTGACCGAGCCGGAGGCCGGATCGGACGCGGCCGCCCTGACGACCTCGGCCCGCCGCGACGGCGACCACTACGTGATCAAGGGGCAGAAGACCTTCTGCGAGGCCGCGGGCCTGCCCGACACGATCATCCAGCTCTACGCGCGGACGGACGGCGCCGCCCGCAAGCAGGACGGGATCAGCATGATCCTGCTCGACCCGGCGCTGCCGGGCGTGACCCTCCGCAGGCTGCCCACGATGGGACGCAATATCACCGGCGTGTACGAGGTCTTCCTCGACGACGTCCGCGTCCCGGCCGACCGGCTGGTCGGCGCCGAGAACCGCGGCTGGCGCCAGCTGGGGGCCGAGCTTCCGCTGGAGCGGCTCATCATCAGCGCGGGCTTCGTGGGAGCCACCTTCCAGGTGCTCGAGGACACGCTGCGCCACGTCAAGGAGCGCGAGCAGTTCGGCCGCCCGGTCGGCGACTTCCAGTCCGTGGCGCATCTCCTGGTGGACCTCTGGACGAGGGCCGAGAGCATCCGGCTGCTCGTCTACCGCGGCGGGGAACTCCACGACGCGGGCCTCCCGCACACCAAGGAGGCGTCGATGGCGAAGATCGCGTCCGCCGAGCTGTACGCGGACGCCGCGCGGTACTGCATGCAGCTGCACGGCGGCTACGGGTACATCGACGAGCATCCGCTGACCATGCACTACACCGACGCCGTCATCGCGACCGTGGCGGGCGGGGCTTCCCAGGTCCAGCGCAACATCGTGGCCCGCGAACTCGGCCTGAGGCCGCGGTGACGCCGATGATGGCACTGGAAGGGATCAACGTCCTCGACGCGGCGTCCATGCTCGCCGGGCCGTACTGCGCGACCCTGCTCGGCGACCTGGGCGCGGAGGTGGTCAAGGTCGAACCCCCGGCCGGCGATGAGACGCGCCGGTTCGGGCCGCGGCGGGGCGACGACAGCGGCGTGTTCGTCGGCGTCAACCGGAACAAGCGCAGCGTGGTGCTCGACCTCCGCACCGACCGGGGCCGCGAGGTGCTGGCCGAACTGGTCGCCTGGGCGGACATCGTGGTGGACAACCTGCGTCCGCAGGCGCGTCGCAGGCTCGGCCTGGACTACGAGACCGTCAGCGCGCTCAACCCGCGCGTCATCTCGGTGTCGCTGTCGTCCTTCGGCGCCGACGGCCCCTACGCCGGCCGCGCCGGCATCGACCCCGTGGCCCAGGCCCTGACCGGGTTCATGGCGGTGACCGGGCCCCGCGGCGGCGCGCCGACCAAGGCCGGCCCGCCCGTCGGCGACGCGACCGCCTCCATGCTCGCCGCGGTGGGAGCGCTCGCCGCGCTGCGCGCCCGGGAGATCACCGGCCGCGGCCAGCAGGTCGACGTCTCCCTCATCGACGGGCTGCTGCACGTTCAGGCCCCCTACACCGGGCAGTACTTCCTGCTCGGCACCCAGCAGCCCCGCACCGGCAACAGCATCGACTGGTACGCGCCGTACAACGCCTACCGCTGCGGGGACGGCCGGTACGTGCACCTGGCCTGCTACAACGACAAGTTCTTCGGCAACCTCTGCGCCGCGCTCGAACGCCCCGACCTCGCGGAGGACGACCGGTTCGCCTCCAACGAGGCCAGGCTGGCCCATCGGGACGAACTGGACCAGGTGATCGGCGAGCACCTCGGGAAGCTCACCCGGGACGAGGCCCTCGAACGGCTCTGGGCGGCCGACGTGATCGTCGGGCCGGTCAACGACTACGACGAGGTCTTCACCGACCCGCAGGTGCTGCACAACGGCATGGTCGTCGAGACCGCCCACCACACCGGCCCGCTGCGGGTCACCGGCGTCCCGGTCAAGCTCTCCGACACCCCGGGCTCGGTGCGGCGCCCGCCCCCGGGGCTCGGCGAGCACACCGGCGAGGTGCTGGCCGAACTGGACATCGAGGAAGGGGACGCATCGTGATCCGGCTGTCCGATCTCCGGTTCCCGGCGGCGCGGGACTGGGACGAGGCCCGCGCCGCCTTCACCTGGCCGCCGATCGGGGACTACAACATCGCCGCCGACTGCCTGGACCACGAAGGCGGCCGGGCCGCCGTCCTCACCCCGGCCGGCGACCGGATCGAGACCCTGAGCTTCGCCGGCCTCGCCGACCTGGCGGCGCGGCTCGCCCGCCGCCTGGCGGAGGTCCACGGCGTCTCCCCCGGCGACCGCGTGGCGGTCAAGCTGCCCCAGGGCGCCGACATGGCGGTGGCCGTCCTGGCGGTGCTGAAACTGGGCGCCGTCGTCGTCACGGTCTCCGACGTCCTCGGTGACGAGGCGGTGCTCCACCGGCTCACCGACAGCGGGGCGCGCCTCCTGGTGTGCGCCGGCACCGAACGGGAACTCGGCCTGGCGCAGAAGGCCGGCACGGCGGTGCTGGCGACCGATGGCGGGACGCCGTGGCTCCACGGCGGGCTCGACCCCTACGAGCCGCTCACCGACACGCCGGTCACCGGACCCGACGACCCCGCTCTCCTCCTCTACACCTCGGGCACGACCGGCAAGTCGAAGGGCGTCCTGCACGGGCACCGCGTCCTGCTCGGGCACCACGCCATCGACCTGGCTTGGGACCGCATCCGGTCCGACGACGTCGCCTACAGCCCGATCGACTGGGCCTGGGCCGGCGGGCTGATGCTGGGACTCCTGGTGCCACTCGCGCACGGCGTCACGGTACTGGCGCACCGCTCGCCGAGGTTCGACCCCCACCACGCCGTGCGCCTGTTCCGGGAGGCGGGAGTCAGCATCGGGATGTTCCCCCCGACCGCTTTGCGCATCCTCCGGCGCTCCGGGGCGCTGACCGCGGAGTCGATGCGGGATCTGCGGCTGCGGTGCCTGATCACGGGCGCGGAGGCGGTCGAACCCGAACTCACCGCCTGGGCGCGCGACGAGATCGGCCTCACCGTGAACAACGCGTTCGGCCAGACCGAGGCGAACGCGCTCATCGGGCATGCCGCCGCCCTCGGACCGCTCGATCCGCGGGCTCTGGGCCGCCCCTACCCGGGCCACGAGATCGCCGTCCTGGACGCCGACGGCGTCCCGGTCGCACCCGGGGTGGCCGGAGAGCTGGCCGTCCGCAGCGACGACCCGGTGTGCATGCTGCGCTACTGGAACGCTCCGGAGGCCACGGCCGCCAAGGTGCGGGACGGATGGCTGCTCACCGGCGACTCCGCGCACGCCGAGCCGGACGGGACCCTCGTGTTCCACGGCAGGGCCGACGACATCATCAAGAGCGGCGGCTACCGGCTCGGGCCGGCGGAGATCGAGGCGGCCCTGCGGGCGGACCCGGCGGTCGCCGAGTGCGCCGTGGTCGGCGTCCCCGAACCCGAGCGCGGCCACGTCGTCACCGCCTTCGTCCTTCCCGCCGCCGGCACGAGCCGGTCCGACGACCTGGTGCGGCGCCTGCAGCAGCAGGTCCGCGACCGCGTCGGCGCGCACGCCTACCCGCGCAGGGTCGAGTTCGTGGCGGCCCTCCCCAGAACGGCGACCGGCAAGATCGACCGGCGCGCGCTGCGGCTCGCGGCCGAGAAAGGTGTTCGGACATGACCGGCACGGCACCGGAGCGGATGGTCGTCATCGGCAGCGGCACGATGGGCCGGGGCATCGCGCTCAGCGCCCTGCTGGCCGGGCTGGACGTCGACCTCGTCGACGTCGAGGAGCGCGCTCTCCGGGCCGCCGGCGCGTGGATCTCCGGCTACTTCGCCCGCCACCCGCGGACCGAGCCGTCGGAGGAACCCGTCCGGGGACGGCTCGCCACCACCCGGAACCTGGACGACGTCCTGGACGCCGCCGGCGTGGTCATCGAGGCCGTCCCGGAGACGCCGGCGCTCAAGGAGCAGATCTTCGGCCGGCTGAAGAGCGCTCCGCCGGACGTCCTCCTGGCCTCCAACACCTCCACCATGAGCGTGTCCGCCCTCGCCGAGGCGTGCGGCGGTTCCGCGATGGTGGTCGGCATGCACTTCTTCAACCCGGCGCACAAGATGCGCCTGGTCGAGGTGGTCACCGGCGACCGGACCTCCGGTGAGGCGGAGTCCGCCGCGGTCGCCCTGGCGCGGCGGCTCGGCAAGGAGCCGATCGTCGTGCGCGACGTGCCCGGTTTCGTGACGAGCCGGCTCGGCCTCCTGCTCGGCACCGAGGCGATGCGCATGGTCGAGGAGGGCGTCGCGGACGCCGCGTCGATCGACCGGGCGATGACCCTCGGATACGGCCACCCCCTCGGGCCGCTGCGGCTGGCCGACCTCGTGGGGCTCGACGCCCGGCTGAACAACCTGCGGAGCATGTTCGCGCGGACCGGCGACGAGCGCTACCGCCCGCCCGGGGTGCTCGAACGGCTCGTCGCGGAGGGGCGCCTCGGACGCAAGTCGGGGCGCGGCTTCTTCGACTACGACGACGCGCCGGGCGCCGGCGCCGCCGGGGAGGCGCGATGAGCCTCCTGACGGTGACCACGCGCCTCGGGTTCGACGCCCTGGTGATCGACTCGCCGCGCAACCGCAACGCGCTGTCGGTCGAGCTCCTCCACCGCCTCACGGACGCGGTCCGCGACAGCGCCGAAGGCTCCTCGCGGGGCCTCGTCGTGACGCACGAAGGCCCGGCCTTCTGCTCCGGCGTCGACCTGAAGGAGCGCCGCGCGGACGCCTCCGGGTCGGCGCACTCGGTGCTGCTCGGGGAACTGCTGTGCGAGCTGTGGTCCTATCCGCGGCCGGTGGTGGCGGCCGTGGACGGCGCGGTGCGGGGAGGGGGTCTCGGACTCCTCGCCTGCTCGGACGTGGTGCTGGCGTCCCCGGACTCCACGTTCGCCTACTCCGAGGCCCGGGTCGGCGTGGCGCCCGCGCTCGTCCTGGCGGTGACCCGGCCGCAGCTGGCCGTCCGCCTCCTGGTCCCGCACCTGCTCAGCGGCACGAGCTTCGGGGCCGGGGAGGCCGCCGCGCTGGGCCTGGTCACCTCGGTGACGCCCGGCCCCTCCGGAGACGCCCTCGACGCGGTCCTGCGCGAGCTGGCGCGGGGCGGGCCGCGGGCGCAGACCGTGATCAAGCGGCTGGTGCGCCAGTGGGCGGAGCCGGAACTGCCGGGCCGGGTGGAGGAGATGCAGGCGCTGTCCGCCGAGCTGTTCGCGAGCGAGGAGGCGGCGGAGGGGATGGCCGCCTTCGCCGAGCGGCGCCCGCCCGCCTGGGCGGACGACGCCCGCTGACCGCCCGCCGACCGGCCCGCCGACCGGCCCGCCGAGCGCACCGCCCGCCGGCCGCGGCGATCGGCGGGCCGGCGCGCTCGTACCGAGCGGTAGGGGTCACGCCTTGGGACGCACCGGGCACGCAGCGTGCGGAAATGTTACAGAACGTGCGCTGACCTGGGACTTCTGTTCTCCTGAGCGGGATCGCCGGTTACCATCGCTGCACGCCGAGTGCACCATGCCCGTCAGTGGGCGCACGGCGGCACGCGGCGGAGTGTCCTGAGGCGGACGCCGCCGGTACTGCGAGACAGGGAGCCGCACGCTTTAACATTCCATTACTTTCGGGCGGGGAGTGTGTGATGGAGACGGCAGTGCACGGCCGTGCGGCAGGACGTATCGGCGTCCTGCTCGCACTGACCGCGGTCGCGTTCGTCGCCGCGTCACTCGCCATCGGCGCCCGGCTCCCGGCGGGCGTGCGGATGGTGTGGTGGCACCCGGAGATCCTCGTCGCGCTGGCCTGGACGCCCGTCGGCGCCGTCCTGCTGCGGCACCGGCCGGGGCTGAAGGTCGCCTGGCTGATGGTCGGCGCCGGGTTCAGCGCGGCGACGTACGTCCTGTCGCTGAACCTGGGGCCGTGGGCGGGGCGGCACGACTGGGCGGCCGCCGGGTTCCTCGACTGGCTCGGCACCTGGCTGTGGGCCGTCGACACCTACACGCTGACGCTCGTCCTGCCGCTGATCTTCCCGGACGGGCGGCTGGTGTCGCGCTGGTTCCGGCCGGTGCTGGTCCTGGCGTGCCTCGTGCCGGTCATCGTGTGCGTCCACCTGACGATCGACCCCGATGTGCGGCGGTGGCACAACGGGGTGTCGGTGTACCCGTTCGACGAGATCCCGCTCCCGATCAGCGTCGTCATCATCGGCACCCTGGCCGCGGGCCTGCTCTCGGTGCTGATCCGGTTCGTCAAGGCGGCGCCGGACGTGCGGCGGCAGATCGCATGGGTCGTCTACCCCGGCATCCTCGCCGAAGGGGTCATCTACATCGGCGAGAACAGCCCCATCGGGGATCCGCTGCGCAACATCACGATCGTCGCCGTCCCGATCTGCATCGCGGTCGCCATCACCCGGTACCGGCTGTACGACATCGACCTCGTGGTCAGCCGGACGCTGGTGTACGCCGGGCTCGCCGCCGTCATCACCGGCGTGTACTTCGCGCTGGTGGGCGCGGCGAGCGTGCTGGCCCACGGCAGGGGCACCCTCGCCGGGCTGGCCGGGGCGATCGTCGCGGGCGCGGTGTTCGAGCCCGTCCGGCGGCGGCTCCAGCGCACGGTGGACGGGTTCATCCACGGCGAGCGCGACCCGTACCGGATCGCCGACCGGCTCAACCGGCGGCTGCAGACCGCCGCCGACCCCGGCGCCGCGCTGGCGGTCGCCGCGGAGGTGGCGCGCTCGGCGCTGCACGCGACCGGCGTGGTGATCGAGGTCCTGGACCGCGACGGCCGGACGATCTCCGCGGAGGACGGCGTGCTCGGCGCGCGGCCGCAGCTCATCCCGCTGGTGTGGCACGGCGAGCCGGTCGGCCGGCTGCTGATCGGGGTCACCCGCACCCCGGACGCGCGGCTGTCCGGGGTCCTCGCCCGCAACCTCGCCGAGCTGGCGAACGCGGCCCGGCTCGCCGCCGACGTCCAGCGCTCCCGCGAGCACATCCTGCGCACCCGCGAGGAGGAGCGGCGGCGGCTGCGCCGCGACCTGCACGACGGGCTCGGCCCGACGCTCGCCAGCCTCGCGATGACGGTGGACGCCGCCCGCATCACGCTGAAGACCGACCCGGAGGCGGTGGACGCGCTCCTGGAGGACCTGCGCACCACCATGGGACGCGCCATCGGCGACATCCGCGACCTGGTGTACGGGCTGCGCCCGCCCGCGCTGGACGACCTCGGGCTGGAGGGCGCGATCCAGGCGCTCGGCGGGGTCGTCGCCACCGGCGACGGCCCGCAGGTCGACGTCCGCGTCGAGGGCGACCTGACGGGCCTGCCGGCCGCCGCGGAGGTCGCCGCGTACCGGATCGTGCAGGAGGCGCTGACGAACGTGCACCGGCACGCCAACGCCGGCTGCGCCGAGGTCACGCTGTGCCTGAACGGGGATCTGCACGTCACGGTCGGCGATGACGGCGTGGGGCTGCCCGAGCGGCTGAGATCCGGGGTCGGCATGTCGTCGATGCGCGAACGCGCGGCCGAACTCGGCGGGTCCTGCACGGTGGGCCCCGGGCCGCGCGGCGGGACTCTCGTCCGGGCGAGGCTCCCGGTCGGCAACGGCAACCATCACTGACGCGCCCTCAGTTCTTGCGCGTCCCCGGAGATCTCCCGCGCCACCCGGTGGGAGGGCCGGTGACCGCCCCCCGCCAAGAAGGTCGCCACCGGCCCTCGGGCTCCGTACGGCTCCGGGGCTCCCATCCCGGTCCGTACGGGCCATTCACCAGAGGGTGTGCAAGTAAGAAGCTATGCGGCGCATGGTCCCGTTGGAGAGGGACACCTGTCCCGTTCCTTCCGGGACCGCTCTGGAACCGCCACAATACCCGGTGAGCAGGGGTGCTTCAGATCCAGCCGGGCCGGGTCTCGCCCTCCGCGACCAGGACGGCCGGGCCCCGCAGAAACGCGGTCTCCCCGTCGAGGGTGACGGTCACCCGGCCGCCGGGGACGTCCACGGTCCACTCGGACGCGCCGGGCGCCCCGAGCGCCGCCGCGGCGGCCACGGCGACGGTCCCGGTGCCGCAGGAGCGCGTCTCGCCGGAGCCGCGCTCGTACACGCGCATCTCCAGGTGCCGCTCCCCCACGGTCCGGAAGAACTCGACGTTGACGCCGTCGGGGAACGCGGCCGGGTCGAAGCCGGGGGCGCGCGACAGGTCGAGGGCGGCGACCGGCTCGTCCACGCGGCACGCCAGATGCGGGTTGCCGACCGAGACCCGCCGGCCCTGGAACGTCGTCCCCGCCAGCGACGCCTCGCCGTAGCCGAGCAGCTCGGGCGCGCCCATGTCCACGGTCACGTCGCCGGACGCGCCGAGCGCCACGCGGCGCAGGCCGGCGCGGGTCGCGACGTCCCACTCGCCGGGCGCGGCCAGGCCGGCGTCGACGAGGTAGCGGGCGAAGACGCGTATCCCGTTGCCGCACATCTCCGCGATGCCGCCGTCGGCGTTGCGGTAGTCCATGAACCACTCGGCGCCGCCCGCGTGCTCCGCCGCGCCGCCCTCCGCCGGCCCGTGCTCCATCGCCTTGGTCCGGACGGCGCGCAGGACGCCGTCGGCGCCGATCCCGGCCCGCCGGTCGCACAGCCGCGCGACGGTCTCCGGCGTCAGGTCGAGGACGCCGTCCGGGTCGGGGAGGATCACGAAGTCGTTCTCGGTGCCGTGGCCTTTGAGGAACCGCATCCTCCGATCGTATTGCCCGGTCGCGGCGCCTCGTCAGGCGCCGGGCCGCCGCTCCCCCTCGATCAGCGCGAGGGCGCGGCCGACCAGGTCGGGCGCGTCGTAGGGCAGCCAGCGGACGCGCGGGTCGCGGCGGAACCAGGACTCCTGCCGGCGGGCGAAGCGCCGGGTCGTCCGGACCGTGTCCTCCTTGGCCTGCTCCTGCGTCCACTCCCCCGCGAGGAAGCGGAGCACCTGCGCGTAGCCGAGGGCCCGCCCGGCGGTCAGGCCGTCGCGCAGGCCGCGCTTCTCCAGCTCGCGGACCTCGTCGACCAGCCCCGCCTCCCACATCCGCTCGACGCGCAGCGCGATGCGCTCGTCCAGGGCGTCGCGGGGCACGCTCAGCCCGATCTGCAGGACGGAGCCGTACCGGTAACGGTGCTCGGGCAGCGTCGCGGTGAACGGGCGGCCGGTGATCTCGACGACCTCCAGGGCCCGGACGATCCGGCGGCCGTTGCTCGGCAGGATCGCGTCCGCGGCGGCCGGATCGAGCCCGCGGAGCCGCTCGTGCAGGGCGGCGGGGCCGACCCGCGCCAGCTCCTCCTCCAGGCGCGCCCGGACGGCCGGGTCCGTCCCCGGGAACTCCAGGCGGTCCAGCGCGGCCCGCACGTACAGGCCCGACCCGCCGACCAGGACCGGCAGCCGACCCCGCGCCCGGACGCCCGCGATCGCGTCCGCGCTGAGCCGCTGGTACTCGGCGACGCTCGCGGTCTGCGTCACGTCCCACACGTCGAGCAGGTGGTGCGGGACGCCGCGCATCTCGGCCGCGGACAGCTTCGCCGTGCCGATGTCCATGCCGCGGTAAAGCTGCATCGAGTCGGCGTTGACCGCCTCGCCGTCCAGCCGCAGCGCCAGTTCCACGGCCAGGTCGGACTTCCCGGCCGCCGTCGCCCCGACGACCGCGACGACATCGAACGCATCAGGTGAGGTCACGGGATTGATTGTCGCAACAGAACGGGTATGGCCGAGGTCGTACGGGTGCCGCGCGGGCACGCGCCGCACCGATCGGACGACCGGAACCGGGGGTATCGGGAATGTCCATCGTCGACAAGGTCAAGCAGATGCTGGGGCAGCACTCCGACAAGGCGAAGGAGGGCGTGGAGCGCGCCGGGGACATGTTCGACCAGCGGACCGGCGGCAAGCACGCCGGCAAGGTCGACAAGGCCCAGGAGAAGGCCGGCGACTACATCGAGCGCGAGGGCGGCCAGGGCGGCGCGGCGGGCCAGGGCCGCGACCCCGGCATGGGCGGGGAGCCCGGCGGCGGCCCGTCCTGAGCACCGCGCCCTACAGACCCGGCCGGAACCAGCGCGCCGCGAAGTAGCCGACGCCGTACGGCGCCTCGTCGGCGAGCAGCTCGCCGGTGAGGCCGGGCGTGCCGCCGGCCGCGCCGGCCAGCACCTGCCACGCCGCCCGCCCGGCCGCCCGGACGTCCCTGGAGACGCCGGGGTCCAGGGCGGCCAGGGCGGCGGTGTCGGCGTCGGCGAGAGCGCGCGCCACGCCCTCGTCGTAGGGGTGCGCGCGCACGTCCAGGTAGCCGGGCGCCTTCTCCGAACGGCACGCCGACCCGTCGCCCATCACCAGGAGCGCGACGTCGCCGGCCTCCTTCGCCAGCTCCCGCCCGAGCGCCAGGCACTCCTCCGGGCCGGCGTCGAACGCCACGGCCTGGTAGCGCGCGCCGGCGGCGGTCCCCCGCCGCTCCAGGAGCCAGCGCCCGATCGTCAGGGACAGCGGGAGCGCCTCGGCGCCCTCCGCGGGGTCGGCGGGGCTCGTCCAGCCGAGCCCGTAGGGCCTGAGCGACGCGTAGGCGTCCGGGCCGTAGGCCCGCGTCTCCGGCGCCCCGCCGACCACGATCAGCGCGTCCGCCTCCGCGTCCGCCAGGCCGCCGACGGCCCGGTCGCAGGCGGCGCGCAGCCCGTCGAGCTCCGGGGCCGCCTCCCCCGCCATCTCCGGGACGAGGATGGGCGGATGCGGGCACACCGCCGCCGCTACGAGCACACTGCCTCCTCCGGGACCGGACCCGCCGCGTGGACCGGCGCTCAGGAACACCCGCGGACGGGCGCCGCCTGCCGGGCGGGCCGCCCGATGGACGGCATGCCGAGTGGAACGCCCTTCTGCCCGGCGCCCCGCCCCTGGCGGGCCTCCCACGCGTCGCCCGCCCGCGTGCGGCGCACGTCCAGGACGGGTTTGTCGGCCACCAGGTGGTGCGGCGCCGCGTAGGTGACCTCGACGGTGACCATGTCGCCGGGCCGGACCCCCTCGTCCGGCGCGGTGAAGTGGACCAGGCGGTTGTCGGGGGCGCGGCCGGACAGCCGGCGGGTCGCCTCGTCCTTGCGCCCCTCGCCCTCGGCGACCAGGACCTCCAGGGTGCGGCCGAGCTGCTTCCGGTTCTCCGCCCAGGAGATCTCCTCCTGCAGGGCGACGAGCCGCTCGTAGCGCTCCTGGACGACCTCCTTCGGGACCTGGCCGTCCATGGTCGCGGCCGGGGTGCCGGGGCGCTTGGAGTACTGGAACGTGAACGCCGACGAGAACCGGGCCTCCCGCACGACGTGCAGGGTCTCCTCGAAGTCGGCCTCGGTCTCGCCGGGGAACCCCACGATGATGTCAGTGGTGATCGCCGCGTCCGGGATCGCGGCCCGGACCTTCTCGATGATCCCGAGGTAGCGCTCCTGCCGGTACGACCGGCGCATCGCGCGCAGCACCGCGTCCGACCCGGACTGCAGCGGCATGTGCAGCGACGGCATCACGTTCGGCGTCTCGGCCATCGCCGCGATGACGTCGTCGGTGAAGTCCTTGGGGTGCGGCGAGGTGAACCGGACGCGCTCCAGGCCCGCCACCTCCCCGCACGCGCGCAGCAGCCCCGCGAACGCCGAACCGCCGCCTCGGCCGCCCGCCCCGGTCATCGCCAGTACCTCGCCGGGCGCGTCGGCGAGCGCGCCGAAGCCCGAGCCGTAGGCGTTGACGTTCTGCCCCAGCAGCGTGACCTCCAGGACGCCCTCCGCGACGAGCGCCTCCACCTCGGCGAGGATCTCCCCGGGGCGGCGGTCCTTCTCCTTGCCGCGCAGCGACGGGACGATGCAGAACGTGCACGTGTTGTTGCAGCCCACGGAGATCGACACCCACGCGGCGTAGGGCGACTCCCGGCGCGTCGGCAGCGTCGAGGGGAAGGTCACCAGCGACTCTTCGATCTCGACCTGCGCCTCGCTCTGCACGCGCGCCCGCTCCAGCAGCGCCGGAAGCGACCCGATGTTGTGGGTGCCGAACACGACGTCCACCCAGGGCGCCCGCTTGACGATGGCGTCGCGGTCCTTCTGCGCGAGGCAGCCGCCGACGGCGATCTGCATGCCCGGGTGAGCGTCCTTGACCGGCCGCAGGTGGCCCAGGTTGCCGTAGAGCCGGTTGTCGGCGTTCTCCCGGACCGCGCAGGTGTTGAACACCACCACGTCGGGCTCGGCGTCCTCCGCCCGGACGTACCCGGCCGCCTCCAGCAGCCCGGACAGCCGCTCGGAGTCGTGGACGTTCATCTGGCACCCGTAGGTACGGATCTCGTACGTGCGGGGGGCCGTCTCCATTGGCGCACTCATGACGGTAACCAAGGGTACGGGCCCGGCGCGCCATGGCGTAACGCCCCGGCGGAACACGCGGCGCGCCGCCCCGATGATCACTCTCCGCCACCGCGTACCCCGTCCGACATGGGCAGTCGTGATCGTATCGGTACCGCTCGGCGACTTCCGCGAATCTGACCATGACGTAGAGTCCGACCGCATGACGGACAGCGAAGGCGGACTCGGCCTCACCAAGGACGAGCCGGAGGACTCCGTTCCGGAGCCGGCCCCCGCGGACGGGCGGCCCCTCGTCGTGATGGAGAACGTCAACAAGCACTTCGGCGATCTCCACGTCCTCAAGGACATCAACCTCACCGTGGACTCCGGCGAGGTGGTCGTCGTCATCGGCCCGTCCGGCGGCGGCAAGTCGACCCTGTGCCGGTCGATCAACCGGCTGGAGCCCATCGACAGCGGGAAGATCCTCGTGGACGGCAAGGAGCTGCCGAAGGAGGGCAAGGAGCTGGCGAAGCTCCGCGCCGACGTCGGCATGGTGTTCCAGTCGTTCAACCTGTTCGCCCACAAGACGATCCTGGAGAACGTCACGCTCGGGCCGGTGAAGGTCCGCAAGCAGGGCAGGCAGGAGTCGGAGAAGCACGCGATGGAGCTGCTCGAGCGGGTCGGCATCGCCGACCAGGCCGGCAAGTACCCGGCCCAGCTGTCCGGCGGGCAGCAGCAGCGGGCCGCGATCGCCCGCTCCCTGGCGATGCGGCCGAAGGTCATGCTCTTCGACGAGCCGACCTCGGCGCTCGACCCCGAGATGGTCAACGAGGTGCTGGACGTCATGACCGGCCTCGCCCGCGAGGGCATGACGATGATCGTCGTCACGCACGAGATGGGGTTCGCGCGCAGGGCCGCCCAGAAGGTCGTGTTCATGGCCGACGGCCAGATCGTCGAAGAGAACACCCCCGACGAGTTCTTCACCAACGCGCGCACCGACCGCGCGAAGGACTTCCTTTCCAAGATCCTCACGCACTGAATCAATTTCATCCGGCCATGCCCAGGAAGTCGAACCCTCCAGTCCACCGAGGATGAAATGGTTCACAAGCCGCGGGGCTCCGGCAGAGAGAGCAGAGGTACACGAGAAATGCGAGTACGTCGTTTCGGCGCCCTCATCGGGGCGGGGATGGCGCTGTCGCTGGCGCTCAGCGCGTGCGGCAGCGACACCGAGAAGACCGAGGCCAAGACCGTCGTCCAGAAGGCCAAGGACGAAAAGAAGCTCACCATCGGCATCAAGTTCGACCAGCCGGCGCTGGGCCTGAAGAAGCCCGACGGCACCTTCGACGGCTTCGACGTGGACGTCGCCAAGTACATCGCACAGAAGCTGGGCGTCCCCGAGAACGGCATCACGTTCAAGGAGACCACCTCCGCGAACCGCGAGTCGTTCATCGGCGGCGGGCAGGTCGACCTCGTGGTCGCCACCTACTCCATCACCGAGGCGCGCAAGAAGCAGGTGACCTTCGCCGGTCCCTACTACGTCGCGCACCAGGACACGATGGTGAACGCCGACAACAACGACATCAAGAAGGCCGCCGACCTCAAGGGCAAGAAGCTCTGCAAGGCGGCCGGGTCCAACTCCTTCCGCCGCATCACCGAGGGCCCGCCGGACGGCCAGCTCAACATCAAGGGCGTCACGCTGGTGGACGCCAGCAGCTACTCCGAGTGCGTGAGCAAGCTGAAGTCCGGCGCGCTGGACGCGGTGAGCACCGACGACCTGATCCTCGCCGGGTTCGCCAACCAGCAGAAGGGCTCCTTCAAGGTCATCAACGACCCCTTCACCGACGAGAAGTACGGCGTCGGCATCAAGAAGGGCGACATCGAGACCTGCGAGGCCGTCAACAAGGCCATCAACGACATGTACTCCGACGGCACCGCCAAGACGCTGCTGGAGAAGCACTTCGCCGGCACCGGGCTGAAGCTCGTCACGACCGTCCCGCAGATGGAGGGCTGCTCCTGATCCGGGGCCGCGCCTGAGGCCCGCCACGCCGGTGCGTCCCAGCGGGAGCGCTTCCCGGGACGCACCGGCGTGGCCTTGACAGCGCCCGCCCGACCGCGCCCGCCCGACCGCGCCCGCCCGGCCGCGTCAGCCCGGCCGGGCCGGCCCGACACCGCTGGAACGCCATGAAACAGCTGAGCAATGTTTGACTTCAGCCCGTTCTTCGACAGCTTCGACGAGATCCTTCAGGGGTTCTGGGCGACGATCCGCCTGGCGGCCGCCGCCGCGGTGCTCTCCCTCGTCATCGGCACGGTCCTCGCGAGCTTCCGCGTCGCCCCCGTCCCGGTGCTGCGCGGCTTCGGCACGGGCTACGTCAACGTCGTCCGCAACACGCCGCTGACGCTGGTGCTGCTGATGTGCAGCCTCGGCCTCAACGACATCCTCGCGCTGAAGTTCTCCTCGAGCTCGTCGGTCACCTACTACTGGTGGGCCGTCCTCGGCCTGTCCGCGTACACCGGCGCCTTCGTCTGCGAGACGCTCCGGTCGGGGATCAACACCGTCCCGCTGGGGCAGGCGGAGGCCGCGCGGTCGATCGGCCTGACCTTCAACCAGTCGCTGCGCGTGATCATCCTGCCGCAGGCGTTCCGCGCGATCATCGCGCCGCTGGGCAGCGTCTTCATCGCGATGATCAAGAACACCACGGTCGCCGCCGCGGCGAGCTACGCCGAGGTGGCGCTGGTCACCAAGACGATCGTCGACAAGCCGACGTTCGCGAACGGCGTCATCCCGCTGTTCCTCGGCGTGGCCATCGGCTTCCTGATCCTCACCCTGCCGACCGGCTACTTCTTCGGCTGGCTGGCCAAGAGAATGGCGGTGGCCCGGTGAGTAGCAGGGAAGCGACCGTACTGTTCGATGTGCCGGGGCCCAGGGCTCGCCGGCGCAACATGATCCTCACCGTCGTCGTGTCGGCGGCGCTCGCCGCGATCTTCGCCGCGCTCATCTGGCGGCTGGCCGACAAAGGGCAGTTCGCGGAGCGGCTCTGGACGCCGTTCACCAAGTGGACGGTCTGGCGGCACCTGATCATCCCGGGCCTGCTGAACACGCTGAAGGCCGCCGCGGTCGCGACCGTGCTGGCACTGCTGTTCGGCGTCGTGTTCGGACTGGCCCGGCTGTCGGACCACTGGTGGATCCGGCTGCCCGCCGGTGCCGTGGTGGAGTTCTTCCGCGGCATCCCGCTGCTGATCCTGATCTTCCTGGCGTTCTTCGTCCCCAACAAGATCAGCCCGGAGATCGCCGAGTCGCAGTTCGGCCAGCTGCAGCGCCTGTCGGTCGACTACTTCTTCTCGGTCTTCGGCGTGGAGAGCAACGCCGGCGTGGTGACCGTGCCCGCGTTCGCGGCGGTCGTGTTCGGCCTCACCATGTACAACGGCGCGGTGCTGGCCGAGGTCGTCCGCGCGGGCGTCCTGTCGATCCCGAAGGGCCAGTCGGAGGCCGCCTACTCCATCGGGCTGCGCAAGAACGGCGTCATGCGGCTCGTCCTGCTGCCGCAGGCCATCACCGTGATGATGCCGGCGATCGTCAGCCAGATCGTCGTCCTGCTGAAGGACACCGCGCTCGGGTTCATCATCGCCTACCCCGAGCTGCTGCAGGCCGGCTTCAAGCAGGTCCCCGCCAACTACGAGAACAACGTCCTGCAGGCCGGCATCGTGGTCGCGGTCATCTACATCGCGATCAACATGTCGGTGAGCCAATTGGCGACGTGGCTGGAGGCGCGCAGCCGCCGCAGCCGCAAGACGCAGGCGAAGACCCTCGGCGCCGGCGGGGCGCCGCCCGCGGCCGGGGTCGGGGTCAGGGAGCAGGCCGTCCCGTCGACCTGACGTCCCGTACGCCCGCCGAGGGGCGCCGCCGGTCTCCGGCGGCGCCCCTCGCCGTCCCGGGGCGGGTTACCCGCGAGTCCGCTGGTCGCCGCCTTGTATCTTTCCGAAGTCAAAGAGCCCGTCATGGCCCCAACCGATCCCCGTATGCGGGACGATTCCTGTTATGACCGCTCGTGCGACCCTCCCCTACGGCTCTTGGCCCTCCCCCATCTCCGCGGCCGATGTCGCCCGCGCCCGGCTGCGCCTCAGTTTCCCCACTGTCGCGGGCGATGACGTGTGGTGGCAGGAGACCCGGCCCGAGGAGAACGGGCGGACCACGGTCGTCCATCTCAGGGGCGGGCACCGCACCGAGCTGCTGCAGGCGCCGTGGGACGCGCGCACCCGCGTCCACGAGTACGGGGGCCGGTCGTACCTGCCGGTCCGCACCGCCGAGGGCTGGTCGATCGTGTTCTCCAACTACGACGACCAGCGGCTCCACCGGCTCGACGAGGGCGACCCCAAGCCCTACCCGCTGACGCCCGTGCCGGCCGTCCCGGCGGGGCTGCGCTTCGCCGACTGCGTCCTGTCCCCCGACGGTACGGAGATCTGGTGCGTCTGCGAGGGCCACATCGCCGCGCCGCCGCCCGAGCCCGCCGCCGAGGGCGAGGCGCAGCCCCCGGCCGAGGAGGGCGCCGTCACGGGGATCCGGCGCGCCATCGTCGCCGTCCCGCTGGACGGCCGCGCCGCCGAGGACGCCGGCGCCATCCGCGAGCTGGTCTCCGGCGCGCAGTTCTACGCCTCCCCCGCGCCGTCGCCCGGCGGCGGGCACCTGGCGTGGGTGCAGTGGAACCACCCGCGCATGCCGTGGGACGGCACCGAGGTGCGCGTCGCCGCGCTCGAGGACGGCCGCACGGTCGCGCCGCGCACCGTCAAGGGCGGGCTCAAGGAGTCGGCCCTGGCGCCGCTGTGGCGCGACGAGGAGTCCCTCTACGTCATCTCCGACTGGCCCGGCTGGTGGAACATCTACCAGGTCGGCCTGCACGGCGAGTCCCCGCAGGCGCTGTACCCGGCGGAGGAGGAGTTCGCGGGCCCGCTGTGGCAGCTCGGCGGCATGCCGTACGCGCTGCTCGGCGACGGGCGCCTCGCCGTCCTGCACGGCGAGGGCGACATGCGCCTCGGCGTCTACGACCCGGAGACGCTCGACCTCGTCGACCTGGAGGTCCCCTACGAGGACTGGGCGACCCAGCTGTCCGCGGACGGGACGACGGTCGTCGGCATCGCCGGCGGCCCCGACCTGCCGCAGTCGGTCGTCCGCGTCGACACCACGACCGGGCGCGTCGAGGGGCTGCGCCGCGAGCTGGCCGAGCTGCCGGACGTCGCGTACCTGTCCAAGCCGCGCGCCGAGCGCCTGGAGGGGCCGTTCGGGCGTCCCGTCCACGCCTACGTGTTCCCGCCCACCAACCCGGAGGCGGCCGCCCCGGAGGGCGAGCTGCCGCCGTACGTGGTGTTCGTCCACGGCGGCCCGACCGGGCGCGTCTCCAAGGTCCTCGACCTGGAGCGGGCCTACTTCACCAGCCGCGGCATCGGCGTCATCGACGTCAACTACGGCGGGTCGGCCGGGTACGGCCGCGCCTACCGCGAGCGGCTGCGCCGGCAGTGGGGCGTGGTCGACGTGGAGGACGCCATAGCCGCGGCCCAGGCGCTCGTGGACGGCGGCATCGCCGACCCGGCCCGGCTGGCCATCCGGGGCGGCTCCGCGGGCGGCTGGACGACGCTCGCCGCGATCACGCAGACCGACCTGTTCAAGGCCGCCACGTCCTACTTCGGGATCAGCGACCTGCAGAGCTTCGCCGAGGCCACCCACGACTTCGAGTCGCACTACCTGTTCGGCCTCATCGGCCCGCTGCCCGGCTTCGAGCGCGCCTACGAGGAGCGCTCACCGCTCAGCCGCGCCGACAGGACCGCGTGCCCCGTCCTCCTCCTGCAGGGCCTGAACGACCCGATCGTGCCGCCGGACCAGTCCGAGCGCTTCGCGCTGGAGCTGGCCGCCAAGAAGATGCCGTACGCCTACCTGACGTTCGAGGGCGAGTCGCACGGGTTCCGGAAGGCCGGCACGGTCATCCGCTGCCTGGAGGCCGAACTGGCCTTCTACGGGCAGACCCTCGGCTTCGAGCCCCGCGGAGTGGAGCCCATCAACCTGACGGTCGGCTGACGCCCGCCCGTCCGCCTCCCGGCGGGCGGGCCGGTCAGCGGGCGAACTCGATCGCGCGGGACTCGCGTACCACGGTGACGCGGATCTGCCCCGGGTAGGTCAGCTCGTCCTCGACCTGCTTGGCGATGTCGCGGGCGATGACCTGCGCCTGGATGTCGTCGACCGTGTCGGGCTTGACCATCACGCGGATCTCGCGCCCCGCCTGCATGGCGAAGACCTTCTCCACGCCCTCGTGCTTCTCGCGGGCGATCTGCTCCAGCCGTTCGAGCCGCTTGACGTACGCCTCCAGCGACTCCCGGCGCGCGCCCGGCCGGCTGCCGCTCACCGCGTCCGCGGCCTGCGTCAGCACCGCCTCGACCGTGCGGACCTCGACCTCGTTGTGGTGCGCCTCGATCGCGTGGACGACGTCCTCGTGCTCCCCGTAGCGGCGGGCGATCTCCGCGCCGATCAGCGCGTGGCTGCCCTCCACCTCGTGGGTGAGCGCCTTGCCGATGTCGTGCAGCAGCGTGCACCGCTTGGCGACCTCCACCGGCAGCCGGAGCTCGCTCGCCATGACGCCCGCGATGTGCGCGGACTCGATCAGGTGCTTCAGCACGTTCTGCCCGTAGGACGTGCGGTACCGCAGCTGCCCGAGGAGCGCGATCAGCTCCGGGTGCATGTCGGCGATGCCGACCTCGACGAGGGCGTCCTCGCCGGCCCGGACGCACAGCTGCTCCACGTCGCTCTTGCTGCGCTCGTAGACCTCCTCGATGCGCTGCGGGTGGATGCGGCCGTCCAGGACGAGCTTCTCCAGCGTCAGCCGCCCGACCTCCCGCCGCACCGGGTCGAAGCAGCTCAGCAGCACCGCCTCGGGCGTGTCGTCGATGATCAGGTTGACGCCCGTGGTGGACTCGAACGCCCGGATGTTGCGGCCCTCCCGGCCGATGATGCGGCCCTTCATCTCGTCGCTCGGCAGGTGCAGCACCGACACGACCGACTCGGCCGTCTGCTCGCTGGCGACCCGCTGGATCGCCAGCGTCACGATCTTGCGGGCGCGCTTCTCGCCCTCCGCCCGCGCCGCGTTCTCGATCTCCCGGACGATCGGGATGGACTCGCGCTTGGCCTGGTTCTCGATCGCCGCGACCAGCTCGCTCTTGGCCTGCTCGGCGGTGAGCCCGGCCGCCCGCTCCAGCACCTTGCGGCGCTCCTCGGCGACCTCGGCCAGCTCCTCCTTGCGGGCGTCGAGGGCCTGCCGGGTCTCGGCGAGCCGGCGCTGCCACTCCTCCAGCCGGCGCACCTCGGCGTCGAGCCGCTGCTCCCGCTCGGCCAGCCGCGCCTCCCTGCGCTCCAGGTCCTCCCGGACGGTCCGCAGGTCGTCGCGGAGGCTGCGGACCTCCTCCTCCGCCTCGGCGCGGGCCGCGGACGCGATCCGCTGCGTCTCCCGCTCGGCCTCCTCCACGGCTTCGCGCGCGTCCTGCCGCGCCTTCGCCCGGATCTCGTCGGCCTCGCTCTGCGCCCGGGCGATCTCCGCCGCGGCCCTGCCGGGCATGCCGGGGCGCCACAGGATGACGATGACGAGAGCGACCAGGGTCACCAGCAGCGCTGCACCCAGCAGGACGCTCTCCATGAGGCAGATCCTTCCTCGCCGCGGACCCGTCCGGACTCCGGGCCCTGCCTAGCGAGGATTTACTCCCGCGCGGATGCACGACTTCGCGGGGCCGCGCGCGGCGCGCCCCCGGTGATCCGGCCGCAACCGGTCGACGAACGTGTCCTGTCTGCCTCTCAGCTGCTGGAACGTGCTCGGTCGTATGGCAATCCGCGAGACGCGGAGTAACTCCTCACTGCCGTAACGGTAAGCGGCACAGAGGTAATGAGCAAGCAAACGACGGGCATTCCGGACTAACCGTACGTCGGCGTGAGTCCTTCCTTACCGGTCCTCCTGACCGCCCGCACCCCCTCCCACCTGGCCGCCTTCCGGCCGGTCAGAGTCAGGGGCCCGCGACCTCCGAGTAACCCCGCCCCGCAACCCCGGCGTGTCGCCCGCTCGGCGGCCCCCGCTTGCCGGGGGCGGGGGCGGTTACCGGTCGGCGGAGGGCGCCGGAGACGGCTCGGCGGCCCTCGCCGCGGGTGGTCAGTCGAAGGGGTCGGGGTCGGGGACGGTCTCCAGATCGGCGCCCTCTTCGGCCAGGGCGTCTTTGACGACGCGGTAGGAGAGGCCGGGCGGGTAGCCCTTGCGGGCCAGCATGCCGACGAGGCGGCGCATGCGCTTGGCGGGGTCGGCGCCCCGGGTGGACGGGAGCCTGCGGCGGACGATGGCCCGGGCGGTCTCCTCCTCCTGCGCGGGGTCGAGCGTTTCGACGGCCTCGTTGACGGTGGTGTCGGCGACGCCGCGGCGGCGGAGCTCGGCGGCCAGGGCGCGCCTGGCCAGGCCGCGGCCGGTGTGGCGGGACTGGACCCACGCCTGCGCGAACGCCTCGTCGTCGATGAGGCCCACGTCGGCGAACCGGCCGAGGACGCGTTCGGCGGCGTCGGCGGGGACGTTCTTGCGGTGCAGGGCGTCCGCCAGCTGGGCCCGGGTGCGGGGCGCCGCGGAGAGCAGGCGCAGGCAGATCTCGCGGGCCCTGGCCTCAGGGTCCGGATGATCCCCGTCGTGCGCGGGCCGGTCCCGCGATGCCACGGTCGCTCACCCCCGCGTCCGGAGCGCCGTCCGGAGGCTCCGAGCGGCGGAGGGCCGGTGCGGCCGGCCGCTCGCCGCCGGGTGGGGCACGGTGCCGGCGGGAGGTGTGGGAGCGGCGGCGCCATCGGGGAAGGCCCGGGCACCGGTCGCGCGGTGCCGGGTAAGGCGCCGCCGCCCTGCATACGAGATCATCGCTTACTCTTCGTCAAGAGTCACCCATATCAGCGGATTCTTGGTCAGGAATCGCCCGCCTTGGCGGCCTTTGTGGTCTTCTTGGCGGCGGCGGTCTTGCCGGCGGCCGCGGCGGGAGGCGCCGGGGCGGCGTCCGGGGCGGCGGGCTCGGCCTCCTTGTCGACCTTGGGGCCGATGCCCAGCTTCTCCTTGATCTTCTTCTCGATGCCGTCCGCCAGGTCGGGGTTCGCCTTGAGGAAGTTGCGCGCGTTCTCCTTGCCCTGGCCGAGCTGGTCGCCGTCGTAGGTGTACCAGGCGCCGGACTTGCGGACGAACCCGTGCTCCACGCCGAGGTCGATCAGGCCGCCCTCGCGGCTGATGCCCTGGCCGTAGAGCAGGTCGAAGTCGGCGACGCGGAACGGCGGGGCCATCTTGTTCTTGACGACCTTGACGCGGACGCGGTTGCCGACGGCCTCGGTGCCGTCCTTGAGGGTCTCGATGCGGCGGACGTCGAGGCGGACCGAGGCGTAGAACTTCAGCGCCCGGCCGCCGGTGGTCGTCTCGGGCGAGTTGTGCACCATCACCCCGTCGACGAAGTAGTTATGCGATCCTTCCACCTCGATGTCGAACTTCTTCATCGAGCGAGCCCTCGGCTTGACATGGACATCGATGATGCGGCTGGGCACCAGCCGCGGCTCGGGGTCGACAAACTGCGGCTCGATGGCGCACTGGCCGCGGAAGCGCGGCAGCAGCATTCTTTCCATCGCCTCCGGCACATACGGTGCGATGAGCTTCTGGAACTGTGCGGACGCCGCGGTTGTGAACTGGATGACGCTGACCGCCCGGGCCCCCCGAAGCGTGAGCTTCACGTCGAGGCCGTGCGTATCGCGAAGGTACTCGACCATGCGTTCCCGCGAACCGGGGCTGAAGGCCTCGACGCAGATCTCGATACGGCCCGTGCCGCCCTCGGTACGCTCCTGGACGCCCTTCGACCGGACGGTGAAGCAGCCGTCGTCCATGTACCAGACGGCCAACGCCAGCGGCGTGAGAGCCTTCAGATAATCCCAGGTGAAGTGCTTCTTGCCGTCACCGAAGTAGACCACCTGCCGCACCTCGTCCAGTTCGGGAAGCGGGGTGAAGTCGGCGAATACCGCGCCCTTTGCGTTCGTGGTGCGGCTGTGCTCGATGTTCCCCAGCAGGGAGGTCTTCCAGTCGAGGTATGCCTCCTGGTCCGCGCCATGCCCCATGCGGAAGCGGACGCCGCTCCGGCCACGCCTGTTCGGAGACAGGTTCCCGTCCCCCATCACCGAACCGAGTATCACCTGCCACTGCTGGTCGCTGAGCCGGTGGGTCTCGGCGAGCATGACCCGGTCGCCCGCCATCAGCTCGCCGGCCTCCCGGTACCCCCCCGGTGTACGGACCAGATGGTTCTCGGTCGCGGCGAACTGCGCCCTGCCATTGCCGCCCGATTTCGCGACGGTGAACTGGAGGAAGTGATCGGCGTTGCCGTTGTCGAACCAGTTGACGATGCGCTTGGGGACGACCTTGTCCTGCTCCGGGTCGTAGGACAGGACTTCAACGTCCATCTTCTGGTCGACGATCTTGCCGATCTTCTCCTGCGTCCCGTCCGCGAGCGTCACCCGAGTGCCATAACTCATGCACCCGAACATGACGCCGACCTTCTCGCGGAGCTGGTTGATGAAGATGGCGGTGGTCTTGGTCTGGTTGATCGCGCCGGTGAGCTTGCGCAGCGCCTGCGACATGAGGCGGGCCTGGAGGCCGACGTGGCTGTCGCCCATCTCGCCCTCGATCTCGGCGCGGGGGACGAGCGCGGCGACGGAGTCGATGACGACGATGTCGATCGCGCCGGAGCGGATCAGCATGTCGGTGATCTCCAGCGCCTGCTCGCCGGTGTCGGGCTGGGAGACCAGCAGGGCGTCGATGTCGACGCCGAGCTTGGCGGCGTACTCGGGGTCGAGCGCGTGCTCGGCGTCGACGAACGCGGCGATGCCGCCCTTCTTCTGCACGCTCGCCACGGCGTGCAGGGCGATGGAGGTCTTGCCGGAGCCCTCGGGGCCGTACACCTCGACGACGCGGCCGCGGGGCAGGCCGCCGATGCCGAGGGCGATGTCGAGGGAGATGGCGCCGGTGGGGATCACCTCGACGGGCGCGCGCGCCTCCTCGCCCATCCGCATGACCGACCCCTTGCCGAACTGCCGCTCGATCTGGGCGAGTGCGGTCTCGAGAGCCTTCTCCCGGTCGTTCGCTGCCATTGAGATGTCCTTCTCGTCGTGACTGTCGGCTCTCGGCCGCTGCCTTGCGATGTCGAGGGCGACGTTACGGCGGGCCACCGACACTTTCGAGTCACCGGCGCGATTGTGGACGGCGCCGTATGCCGGGCACCAGCTTACCGAACATCCGTTCGATCATCGTCCGGTATGGCGATTCGGGCGGGAATCTCCGTGCGCTCGGCGGTCTGGACCCCGTACGCTGGCGCCGCGTCGTGTCACGGAGGGTTCCGAAATTCCGACCTCCTCCCCACTCGATGGCGGGGAGCGCCAACCGCCGCCGGTTGTGCCTCCCGCCGCACAGCCGACCGCCCGTCCGGGAGGACTCCCGTTGAGGTCCGACACCGGCTCCACAGGCCGCCGCCGCCGGCCCGGCCGCATGCTCCCCCGCGCGGGGGAGGCGCTGCCGGAAGGCCCGCTTCACCCGCCGCGCCGCGTCCCGCACATTAGCGTCTCAGGTGTGAGGTCGCGGGCATCTCGGCACGGCGGCGGAGGGCGGCCCGCCCCGGCGACCGACCACGGCTCCGTGTCGTGCCTCACAGGAGCCCGTTCCTTCCCCCGTCAGGAGGCGGGGGTCTCCACGGAGGAATCCCGATGACGCTGACCGTCCTCTTCTGCGTCGATCCGCTCCATTCCCGGCGCGTTGACCCCCATTTCTCCCGCGAGGCCGCGGCCGTGCGGGACCACTACGGCGAGATCGCCCTCATCGACCACGACGCCCTGCGGCGCGGGGACGTCGAGGACGCGGTGAGCGCCGTCCCCGCCGGGCTCGGTCCCGTCTGGTACCGCGGCTGGATGCTGTCGGCGGACGAGTACGCCGCGATGGCCGCCACCCTGAAGCAGCGCGGAACGGTCATGCTGACGCATCCGGACGACTACAGGCGCGCGCACGAGCTGCCGGGCTGGCACGAGACGTTCGCGGGGCTGACCCCGCACAGCGTGTGGCGCCCCCTGGGCACCGGCCAGGATCCGGGAGACCTCAGCGAGCTCGCCGAACTGGTCCGGCCGCTGCGCGCAGGGCCCGCGGTGGTCAAGGACTACGTGAAGTCGTGCAAGCACGAGTGGGAGGAGGCGTGCTTCGTCCCCGACGTGAAGAACCCGGGCCAGCTGCACGACATCGCCTCCAAGATGGTCGCGCTGCGGGACGACCACCTGGCGGGCGGCCTCGTCGTCCGCGAGTTCGAGGAGTACGACGGGGACGGCGAGGCGCGCGTGTGGTGGGTGGACGGCGAGCCCGCGCTGGTGGGCCCGCACCCCGACAGCCCCGGAGTGGAGCCCGAGCCGGAGCTGGACGCCGTGGCGCCGGCCGTCCGCGCCCTGGGCTGCCGGTTCATCACGACCGATCTGGCCCGCCGCACGGACGGCGTATGGCGCGTCGTGGAGGTCGGGGACGGCCAGGTGAGCGACCTGCCGTCGTCCGTGGACGCGATGGACCTCTACGCCCACCTGCCCGTCCCGGACTGATCCGCTCCTGCCCGCTATTGCAGGGTCGAGGGGACGTCGAAGGTGGCGACGACGGCCTGCCAGACCCTCTTGGCCGGCTCCCCGTCCGCGAGCGCCTGCTCGATGGTGCGGCCGCCCAGCTCGGCCATGACGTAGTCCTTGGCCACGCTCTCGGCGTATCGCTCGCCGAACTGCTGGTTCATCCGATCCCAGAACACTGTTAGCCGCACGTCCTCCACGCTATCCGACGGAGGGTTCCTGCAAGGACCGCTCGACCTCGCCGGGGACGGCGGGGCCGGTGCCCTGGCGGTACTGGCGGTGCAGGCCCGTCAGGTAGCGCTCTACGGCTTCGATGACGCGCGCCGTCCGGTAGGAGGGGAACACGTCGAACCCGTGCTGGGCGCCCTTCATCTCGGCGTAGACGACGGGTGACCCGGAGGCGTCGCGGAGCCGCTCGACGAACCGCCTCGCCTCCGCCACGGGGACGAGCGAGTCGCGGCTTCCGTGGATGACGAAGAAGGGCGGCGAGTCCTCGCCGATGTAGGTGACGGGGGACGCCTTGGCATACACCTCGCGGTTCTCCGCGAACGGCTTCTTGACCACCATCTTCTCCATGAGGCGGGTGGCTCCCATGGGGATCGGCCATGGCCCCGCTTCGCAGAGGTCGTAGACGCCGTAGAACGGGACGGCGCCCTGCACGGTGGTGTCGGCGTCCTCGAAACCCGGCTGGAACTCGGGTTCGTTGGCGGACAGCGCCACCATCGCGGTGAGGTGCCCGCCGGCCGAGCCGCCCGTCACGCAGAGGAAGTCCGGGTCGGCGCCGTACTCTTCGGCGTGCTCCTTGTACCAGGCGACGAAGTACTTGAGGTCGATCAGGTGCTCGGGCCAGGTGGCGCGGGGGCTGAGCCGGTAGTTGACGTTGAAGCCCACCCAGCCCTGCAGGGCCATGTGGTTGAGCAGTGGAAGGCCCTGCTCGCGCTTGTCCCCGATGACCCACGCACCGCCGTGGATCTGCATCAGCCCGGGGCGCAGTTCACCGTCGTCGACGGGACGGAAGACGTCCAGCTTCAGGCGCAGGCTGCCTTCCTCCCGGTAGACGATGTTCCGGTCGACCCGCACGCCTTTGCGGGGTATGAGGCAGAGCTGCGGGACGATCAGGTGCGCCAGCGGGTAGCGGGGGGCGTCCTCGGGGTCCAGGTCGAGGGGCGCGCCGCATTCCCGCAGGGTGACGACCGTGCGGCGGGACGCGGCGATGGTGGCCGCGATGCCCGCCATGGCGGCCGGCGCCAGGACGAGACCCGTCCAGCCCGCCCAGCCGTGCAGCCCGCCGAACGCGGCGGTGAGCGCGGTGGCGGCGGCCCAGGTGACGAGCACGTGCGGCGCCAGCTCGATCGTCAGCCAGCCGAGGAAGAAGCTCGGCACGAGCAGGGCGGTGCCGCGCCGCGGAGCGTGCGCGTTGGCGGCGACCAGCGCGAACAGGATCCCGAGGGCGAGCATGACGTAGGGCATCGAAGGCTCCGTGGGGGTGAGTGCCTACCCGTAGACCATGCCCTTACAAGTGCTTGCTTACAACGTGACGCACGCCACAATGCGCACTCTGTCGGACCCGCGAGGCAGTATGGCGCCATGGGCGGTGACGTGCTCGAACGCTTCTCCCCCGCGACCCGCGCCTGGTTCGCCGGGGCGTTCGCCGCGCCCACCCCCGCGCAGGCCGGGGCGTGGGAGTCGGTCGCGGGCGGCGACAACACGCTGGTGGTGGCGCCGACGGGGTCCGGCAAGACCCTGGCCGCGTTCCTGTGGTCGCTCGACCGGCTCGCCACCGAGGCCGCCCCGGACGACGCCCTGCGGCGCTGCCGCGTCCTGTACGTCTCGCCGCTGAAGGCCCTCGCGGTGGACGTCGAGCGCAACCTGCGCGCCCCGCTGACCGGCATCCGGCAGGCGGCGCGGCGGCTCGGCCTGCCCGAACCGGACGTGCGGGTCGGCATGCGGTCCGGCGACACCCCGGCCGACGAGCGGCGCCGGCTCGCCGTCAAGCCGCCGGACATCCTGATCACGACGCCGGAGTCGCTGTTCCTGATCCTCACCTCGCGGGCGCGCGAGTCGCTGCGCGGCGTCGAGACCGTCATCGTGGACGAGGTGCACGCGGTGGCGGGCACCAAGCGCGGCGCGCACCTGGCGCTGTCCCTCGAACGCCTCGACGCCCTGCTCGAACGCCCCGCGCAGCGGATCGGGCTGTCGGCGACCGTCCGCCCGGCGGACGAGGTGGCGGCGTTCCTCGGCGGGACCAGGCCCGCGGCGGTCGTCCAGCCGCGCTCGGAGAAGGTCTTCGACCTCGACATCGTCGTCCCCGTGGAGGACATGGGCGAGGTCGGCCGGTTCGTCGACGACTCCGGCACCGCCGACCCGCGGCAGCGCAGCATCTGGCCCCACGTCGAAGACCGCCTGCTCGACCTCATCCAGGCGCACCGGTCGACCCTGGTGTTCGCGAACTCCCGGCGGTTGGCCGAGCGGCTCTGCGGACGCCTGAACGAGCTCGCCTACGAGCGCGCGACGGGCGAGCCCATGCCCGAGGACCACTCCCCCGCCGCCACGATGGCGCAGGCGGGCGCGGCCAGGGGCGCGCCCCTGGAGATCGCCAGGGCGCACCACGGCTCGGTGTCCAAAGAGGAGCGGGCCGGCATCGAGAACGCCCTGAAGGAGGGGCGGCTCCCGGCGGTCGTGGCGACGTCCAGCCTGGAACTGGGCATCGACATGGGCGCCGTCGACCTGGTCGTCCAGGTGGAGTCGCCGCCCTCGGTGGCCAACGGCCTCCAGCGCGTCGGGCGCGCGGGCCACCAGGTCGGCGCCGTGTCCAAGGGCGTCATCTTCCCCAAGTACCGGGGCGACCTCGTCCAGACCACGGTTGTGGCCGAGCGCATGCGCGGCGGCGAGATCGAGGAGCTGCGCTATCCGCGCAACCCCCTGGACGTCCTCGCGCAGCAGATCGTCGCCATGGTCTCCATGGACGAGTGGACCGTCGACGACCTCGAATCGCTCGTCAAACGGGCCGCCCCCTACGCGACCCTTCCGCGTTCGGCGCTGGAGGCGACCCTCGACATGCTCGCCGGCCGCTATCCCAGCGACGAGTTCGGCGAGCTCCGCCCACGCCTCGTCTGGGACCGCGTCACCGGCGTCCTGCGCGACCGCCCCGGCGCGCAGCGCCTCGCGGTGACCAGCGGCGGGACGATCCCCGACCGCGGCCTGTTCGGGGTGTTCCTGGTGGGCGAGAAGGCGTCCCGCGTCGGGGAGCTCGACGAGGAGATGGTCTACGAGTCGCGCGTCGGCGACGTGTTCGTCCTCGGCGCCAGCTCGTGGCGCATCGAGGACATCACGCCCGACCGGGTGCTCGTCTCGCCCGCGCCCGGCCAGCCCGGCAAGCTGCCGTTCTGGCACGGCGACACCCTCGGCCGGCCCGCCGAGCTGGGGCGCGCGCTCGGCGCGTTCACCCGCGAGCTGGCCGGCCTGCCCGCCGAACGGGCCCGGGAGCGCGTCGCCGCCGCCGGGCTGGACGAATGGGCGGCCGCGAACCTCGTGTCGTACCTGGGCGAACAGCGCGAGGCCACCGGCCACGTCCCGGACGACCGGACGATGGTCGTCGAGCGCTTCCGCGACGAGCTCGGCGACTGGCGGATGGTCGTCCACTCCCCCCTCGGCGCGCGCGTGCACGCGCCCTGGGCCCTCGCCATGGCGGGCCGCCTGCGCGAGCGGTACGGCGTCGACGCGCAGGCCATGCACGCCGACGACGGCATCGTGATCCGCATCCCGGACATGGACGAGCCGCCGGGCCTCGACCTCGCCGTCTTCGACGCCGACGACATCGAGCGCGCCGTCGTCGACGAGCTGGGCGGCTCGGCGCTCTTCGCCGCCCGGTTCCGCGAGTGCGCCGCGCGCTCGCTGCTGCTGCCCCGCCGCCGGCCCGACAAGCGCATGCCGCTCTGGCAGCAGCGCCAGCGCGCCGCGCAGCTCCTCGCCGTCGCGAGCAAGTACCCGTCGTTCCCGATCGTGCTGGAGACCATGCGCGAGTGCCTGCAGGACGTGTTCGACGTCCCGGGCCTGGTGCAGCTGATGCGCGACCTGTCGGGGCGCAAGGTCCGCATGGTGGAGGTGGAGACGCCCGAGCCGTCGCCGTACGCCCGGTCCCTGCTCTTCCGCTACATCGGCGCGTTCATGTACGAGGGCGACTCGCCCCTGGCCGAACGCCGCGCCCAGGCGCTCGCGCTCGACTCCGCGCTGCTCGCCGAGCTCCTCGGCCAGGCCGACCTCCGCGAGCTGCTCGACCCCGACGCGGTCGCCGAGACCGAACGCGAGCTCCAGCGCCTGGCCCCCGGCCGCCGCGCCCGCGACCCGGAGGGCGTCGCCGACCTGCTCCGCGCCCTCGGCCCGCTGACCGCGGAGGAGGCCGCCGAACGCACCCTCCCCGCCGACGCGCCCGCGCCGGGGTCGATCGACGTCAGCGCGTACGACGTCCGGCCCGGCGGCGCGCCCCCCGAGAGCGCCGCTCAGGACGAGGCCCCCGCGGCCGCCCCGTCCGGCGGCGGAGCGCCCGCGGCGCGGGCCGGCGCCGGCGAGGCCCCGGTCTCCCGCGCGGACGTCGCCCGGGCGGCGCGGTGGCTGGTGGAGCTGGAGGCGGCGCGGCGGGCGATCCGGGTCAGGATCGCCGGCGAGGAGCGCTGGGCCGCGATCGAGGACGCCGGGCGGCTGCGCGACGCCCTCGGGGCGCCGCTGCCCGTGGGCGTCCCGGAGGCGTTCCTGGAGCCGGTCGGCGACCCGCTCGGCGACCTGGTCTCCCGCTACGCGCGCACGCACGGGCCGTTCCGGGCGGACGCGGCCGCCGCGCGCTTCGGGCTGGGCGTCGCCGTCGTCGCCGAGACGCTGCGCCGCCTCGCCGCCGCGGGACGCGTCGTCGAGGGCGAGTTCCTGCCCGTCGAGGCGGTGGCCGGCCCGCCGGGGACCGAATGGTGCGACGCCGGCGTCCTGCGCATGCTGCGGCGGCGCAGCCTGGCCAGGCTGCGGGCCGAGGTGGAGCCGTCCCCGCCGGAGTCGCTCGGGCGCTTCCTGCCGGTCTGGCACGGCATATCCGGCGGGTCGCGGCTGCGCGGCGTCGACGCGCTCGTCCAGGCGGTCGAGCAGCTGCAGGGCGCGGCCGTCCCCGCGTCGGCGCTGGAGTCGCTGGTCCTGCCGTCCCGCGTGCCCGGCTACACCCCGGCCATGCTGGACGAGCTGACCTCCGCGGGCGAGGTCGTGTGGGCGGGCCAGGGCGGCCTGCCCGGCGGCGACGGCTGGGTGGCGCTCTACCTGGCCGACACGGCGCCGCTCCTCATGCCGGAGCCCGCCGAGATCACCCTCACTCCCGTGCACCGGGCCGTGCTGGACGCGCTGGGCGACGGCGGCGCCCACTTCTTCCGCACGCTGTCCGACCGCGTGAACAGGGAGGTCACCGCGAACGACGCCGACCTGGCGGCCGCCGTGTGGGACCTCGTCTGGTCGGGGCGCCTCACCAACGACACGATGGCGCCGCTGCGCGCCGCGCTGGGGTCCGGCCGCCCGGCGCACCGCTCGCGGACGACGCGCCGCGGCCGTCCGGTCCTGCCCTCCCGCACCGGGCCTCCCACGGTCGCCGGGCGCTGGTGGCCGCTGCCCGAACGCGAGACCACCGCGACGCTGCGCTCGCACGCTCTCGCCGAGGCGCTCCTGGAGCGGTACGGCATCGTCGTACGCGGCGCGGTCGCGGCCGAACGCGCGCCCGGCGGGTTCTCCGCCGTCTATCCGGTGCTGCGCGCGTTCGAGGAGACGGGCCGCTGCCGCCGCGGCTACTTCGTCGAGGGCCTGGGAGCCGCCCAGTTCGCCCTGCCGGGCGCCGTGGACCGCCTGCGCGCCCTCCGCCCGGCGGCCGCCGCCCCGGACGACGCCTCCGCGCTCTGGGAGACGCCCCGCAAACCGGACGTCCGCGCCCTGGTCCTCGCCGCCGCCGACCCCGCCAACCCGTACGGGGCGGCCCTGCCCTGGCCGGAGCGCGACGACGAGGTCGCGAGCGGGCACAAGCCCGGCCGCAAGGCCGGCGCCCTGGTCGTGCTGGTCGAGGGGCGCCTCGTCCTCTACGTCGAACGCGGCGGCCGCACCCTGCTCACCTGGGCCGACGAGCCGGACGTCCTGCAGCCGGCGGTCGACGCGCTCGCCCTCGCCGTCCGCGAGGGCGCGCTCGGCAAGCTGACCGTCGAACGCGCCGACGGCGAGGCGATCAACGACTCCCCCCTGGCCGCGGCGCTGGAGTCGGCGGGCTTCCACCCGACGCCCCGGGGCCTCCGCCTCCGCTCCTGACCCGGCCCTGCAGAGCCGGCCCGCGGACCCGGCCTCTCAAACCGGGCCTCTCAAACCGGGCCTCTCAAACCCGGCATCGCAGACCCGGTCCACCGGACCCGGCCGTCAGCGGCGGCGGCCCTTGAACATGCTGATCAGCCCGCGGAGGGCGCGTTCGTCCATGGAGCCGAAGGGGTTGTCGTGGACGAGGTAGGTCCAGGTGGCCGAGGGGCGCTTCAGGCCGGCGGCCTCCAGGTCGATGCCGTCCTCGGTGGCGGTCAGGGCCTCGAAGGCCGCCACCGAGCGTTTCCGGGCGTCGGACAGCAGGCGCTTGCCCGCCGGGACCGCCTCGCGGTTGAACTCGACCAGCGGGTCGAGGCCGCGGCCGAGGGAGCGCAGATGGATGCCCTCGCGCAGGTCGGCCAGGTAGGCGAGGTGCTCCGCCCAGCAGCGGTCCATCTGGTAGAGGACGATCTGGCGCGCGGCGGCGGCCACCGCCTCCGCGCCGGCGGTCTTGGTCAGCTCGGCGTGCTTGTCCGGGGCCGCGGCCGCCATGGCCTTGTCGGCGGCGTCGCCGTGCAGGACGGCGGAGCGCTCGGCGAGCAGTTCGCGGCGCTGCAGCCCGATCAGGTGGTTGTAGCGCCAGGTGTTGCGGTGCAGTTCGAGGTCGACGCCTTCGGCGACGCGCTGGGCGTGGCCGACGATCCAGTGCGCGCCCCTGTCGGTGACGAGGCCGTCGTCGTCGGAGGACGCCCTGGGCTTCTCGTCGGGCGCGTAGCGGGTGACGAGGTCGTCCTGGAGGCTGGTGAAGAAGACGGAGGCGCCGGGGTCGCCCTGGCGTCCGGCGCGGCCGCGGAGCTGGTCGTCCAGGCGGCTGCTGTGGTAGCGGCCCGTGCCGATGACCAGGAGGCCGCCGGCCGCGGCGACGCGGTCGCGGTCGGAGCCCGCCGCGTCGGCGGGCGCGGTGCCGGGGGCGGCGGCCGGGCTGCCGCCGAGGCGGATGTCGGTGCCGCGGCCCGCCATCTGGGTGGAGACGGTGATCGCGCCGTACGCGCCGGCCTCCGCGATGATCGCGGCCTCCTCGGCGTCGTTCTTGGCGTTGAGGACGACCCGGTCCAGCCCGGCGCGGGCGAGGCTGCGGGCGAGGCGCTCGGACTCGGCGACGTCGCCGGTGCCGATCAGCACCGGGCGGCCGGTCGCGTGCGCGGCGGCGACCTCCTCGACGATCGCGACCTCCTTGTCGGCGGTGGTCGCGTAGAGGCGGTCGGGCCGGTCCTCGCGGACGCAGGGCCGGTTGGGCGGGATCACCGCGATCTGCAGCGAGTAGAACTCGGTCAGCTGGCCGGAAACGGCCATCGCGGTGCCGGTCATGCCGCACCGGACGGGATAGCGCCCGATCAGCTCCTGGACGGTGATCGAGTCGAGGATCTCCCCGCTCGGGGACGCTTCGAGGGCCTCCTTGGCCTCGACCGCGGCCTGGAGGCCGTCCGGCCAGCGCTGCAGGAGCGCGACCCTGCCCCGCGACTCGCTGATCAGCTTCACGGCGCCGTCCCGGACGATGTAGTCCACGTCGCGGTGGAGCAGGACCTCGGCGTGCAGGGCCACGTTCACGGCGGTGAGCGTGCGCAGGTTCTCCGGGGCGTACAGGTCGACGCCGAGGACGCGTTCCACCTCCCTCGTCCCGGCGGGCGTGAGCTGGACGTTCCGCGCCTCGTCGTCGGTCGAGTAGTGCAGGCCGGGCCGGAGCCGCCGGACGAGGTCGGCGTACCGGGGGTCGGCGGCGTCGAGGTCGGCGGCGCCCGCGAGGACGAGCGGCACCATGGCCTCGTCCACCAGCACCGAGTCGGCCTCGTCGATCAAGGCGACGGACGGCTCGGGCTGGACGACGTCGGCGGGGTCGGTGGCGAGCCTGTCCCGGAGGAGGTCGAACCCGACCTCGCTGACCGGCGCGTACGTCACGTCGGCCGCGTACGCGGCCCGCCGCTCGCCGGGGGTGGACGACTGCCCGATCCAGCCCGCGGTCACGCCGAGCATCGCGTACAGCGGGCCCATCCATTCGGCGTCGCGGCGCGCCAGGTAGTCGTTGACCGACATCACGTGCACCCGGCGGCCGCGCAGCGCGTACCCGGCGGCGGCCAGCGCCCCGGACAGGGTCTTGCCCTCCCCGGTGGCCATCTCGGCGACGTGCCCGGACAGCAGCGCCAGCGTCCCGAGCAGCTGGACGTCGAAGGGCCGCTCCCCCAGCGTCCGCCGCGCGGCCTCCCGGCCGAGGGCGCACAGCTCCGCGAGGTCCTCCTCCTCCCGCAGGGCCTCCGCGGCTGCGGTCAGCCCGGCGTCGGACAGCTCCCGGACCCGGGACTCGCGCGCGCCCGCCTCGGCCACCACGGCGCGGAAGGGCGCCAGGTCGACGCTGCCCGGCTTCTGGACGAGCCGCCGCAGCCGGTCACGCAGCGCCATGGCGGCCCCTCGGTTCTTCGTTCACGGTCCCCCCAACGGCGGATACGGGACGGTCGTTCCCTCCATGATCCCAGGGGGACCCCGGAAGCCGCCCGGGGCGCTCTACGCTGTAGGTCTGACCTCGATTTCATTCCTCGGACGGATCCCCTCGGCCCCTCTCGTTTGAGAGCATGAGGGCATCACGGGGTTTGCGGTGGCCAAGGGGAAAGCGCCACCGCGGAACGGGGTTCGGCATGACACCTACGGCACGGAAGGCCGCCGCGCTCCGGCGCAGGCGCCAGATCATCAGTCAGACCGTCATCGACCGCGCGCTCAACGACCCGCGGCGCCACAAAGAGGCCGCCGTCGCGGCGGCGGCGTCCGCCAAGTAGCCGCACCGAGCGGCGGCGAAGGAACGTTCCGCGCAAGGGAAGAGCCCCCGCCGCCCGGCCGGGGGCTCTTCCCTTGCCGCGATCTTCACGGACGCCGGCCCGGGGCACCCCGGCTAGGACGCGCCGCCCGCCGAGAAGACGTCGTCGCGGGCCTGCTGCAGCGCGGCGTACAGGGCGCCGCGGAGCACGGGGTTGCCCTCCACCTCGGTCACGGCCACGGTCGGCCTGGTCGGGCTGATCCGTCCGACGATCCGCTCTATGCGCGTGGCGAGGGGCGCGCCGCCGGCCCGGCCGAGGCTGCCCGACAGGACCACGAGCCCCGGGTCCAGGACGATGTTGACCGAGGTCACGCCGTAGGAGATGCGGGTGGCGAGCTCGTCCAGGAACGCGCCGCCGCGGTCCTCGTCGGCGGCGGCCGCGCTGACGCAGTCGAACGCGGTCGCCTCGGCGATGCCGTGCTCGTGGGCCAGGGCCCGGACCGCGTCCGCGCCGACCAGCGCCCCGTACCCGCCGGCCAGGGTCGGCTTGTTCCAGGTCGTGGACTCGGTGACGCCCTCGTCCATCGGGCCGCGGCGGGCGGCGCCGAACGGCAGCGGCGCGCCCGGCACCGGCAGGTAGCCGATCTCCCCGGCGCCGCCCCACCGGCCGCGGTGCAGCCGGCCGCCCAGCATGACCGACAGGCCCATGCCGCGGTCGAACCACATGAGCGCGAAGTCGTCGGCGCCCCGCGCGGAGCCGTAGGCCCGCTCGGCGATGGCGGCGAGGTTGACGTCGTTCTCGATGGTCACCGGCCGGCGCAGGTCGGTGCGCAGCGCGGCGAGGACGCCCTCGTGCCAGGACGGCAGGTCGAAGGCGAACTGGACGTCGCCCGAGCGCGGGTCGACGACGCCGGGCGTCCCGATGACGAAGGCGCTCAGCCGCGACACGGCGACCTTGGCGGAGCGGCACGCCTTGACCACGGCGTTGTGCACCGCCTTCACCGGCTCGTCGGCGCCGTTCGGGTCCACGGTGACCTGGGCGGCGATGCGCCCGGTGATGTCGGCGACGCCGGCGGTGATCCCGTCCGGCCCCACTTCGAGCCCGGCGACGTAGGCGCTGGACGGGACGACCGCGTACAGGGCGGCGTTGGGCCCCCGCCCCCCGGCCTGCTCGCCGACGACCGAGACGAGGCCGCGGTCCTCCAGTCTCGACAACAGCTGCGAGGCGGTTACCTTCGATAGCCCGGTGTGCTCGCCGATCTGCGCGCGGGTCAGCGGGCCCTGCTCGACGAGCAGGTCCAGCGCCGCGCGGTCGTTGAGCTCACGCAGCAGCCTCGGCGTTCCCGGGCGTCTGGCCATGCCGGCCCCCTCGATGTCTCAATCCGCTAACGAGCAGTTTTGTTTAGGAAAGTTTCTTGTTAGTTTACGCCCAAGCGCCGACCGGTCCGGTACCCCGGGCCGGGGGCGCGCGCAGAGCGCGGACCGGCGAGCAGGGTGCCCGCGAGCGATGCGGAAGCGAGAGGGACATGGCCAGGACCTTAAAGGGTCGGAGCCGTATCCCCGGTAAGCGGGCCACAAGGCCGCGCGAGGCGATGCCGGAAAGGATCCCCCAGTGAAGTACATCAAGGTTGCGGCCGCGGCGGCCGCGATCGCCCTGGCCGCCACGGCCTGCGGCGGCGAGAAGAAGGACGACGCGGCCGACGCCGGCAAGGACCCGGCGCAGCTCAAGGTCTGGATGATGGGCGACGGGACGCCCGAGCAGACCAAGTTCCTCGACTCCGTCGAGACGGAGTTCAAGCAGAAGCACCCGAGCACCGACGTCCAGATCAAGTACGTGCCGTGGCCGCAAGTCGCCACCACGTTCCAGAAGGCGGCCGCCGGCGGCGAGGGCCCGGACGTCACCGAGCTCGGCAACACCGACGTCCAGTCCCACATCGAGCAGGGCAGCCTGGCCGACATCACCGACGAGTTCAACGGCTGGGCGGACGGCAAGACCCTCAACAAGACCGCGCTCGGCAACGACACCAGCGACGGCAAGATCTACGCGGTGCCGTGGTACGGCGGCGTCCGCGGCATCTGGTACCGCACCGACTGGTTCCAGGAGCTCGGCATCCAGCAGCCGAAGACCTGGGCGGAGCTGACCGCCGCGGCGAAGAAGGTGCAGGACGCCAAGAAGGTGCCCGGCATCGGCATCCCGAGCGACCAGACCAACGCCCTGCTCAGCTTCATCTGGGGCAACAACGGCGCCGTGGCCGTCGAGGACGGCAACGGCGGCTGGAAGGGCCAGCTCGACCAGCCGCAGGCGATCGAGGCCGTCAAGTACTACGCCGGCCTGGTCAGCACCGAGAAGGTCGCGCCCGAGAAGTACATCGGCAAGAACGAGCTGGAAGGCCCGCAGCGCGACTTCGCCCTCGGCAAGCTCGGCATGTACATCGACGGCAGCTGGGCCCTGAAGGAGATGAAGAAGGTCTCCGCCAAGAACGCCGACAAGTGGGGCGTCTTCCCGATCCCGAGCAAGACCGGCGGCAACGCCCCGGTCATGGCGGGCGGCTCCGACCTCGCCGTCTGGAAGGACAGCAAGGCCAAGGCGGCGGCCTTCGACTACATCACGGTCCTGAACAACGCCAAGAACGCCAAGGGGTGGGCCGACTACAGCGGCTTCTCGTCCATGCGCTCGGACGTGAAGTTCACCGACCCGAAGCTGGAGATCTTCACCCAGATCGCCACCAACACCAAGTTCCCCCCGATCGGCCCCGGCTGGGCCGAGTTCGAGCAGGCCAAGAAGGTGCTGCCGAACACGGTCAAGGCGATCATGCAGGGCAAGAACGCCGATGAGCAGATGAAGAAGGCGAACGAGCAGGCCAACACCCTGCTGAACCCGTAGTACCGGCTGATCGGAACGTCCATGCTCGACACCGCTCCCGCGGTGCGGAGAGCGCCCGGCCGGAGGACCTCCGGCCGGGCGCGCCCCGGCCGCCGGCCCCGTTTCGGGCCCTACCTGCTGATCGCACCGACCGTGCTCGTGATCGCCGTCCTGATGTTCTGGCCGATGATCCAGATCGGGATCATGTCGTTCCAGAAGGTCGGCAACCGCCAGCTGCGCGGCGAGCCGGCCGAGCAGGTGGGCGCCGAGAACTTCGACAAGATCCTCAACGACCCGTTCTTCTGGCAGACCTTCGAGCACACCGTGCTGTTCGCCGTCGTCGCGGTGACCCTGACCCTGGTCATCGGGACGCTGGTGGGGCTGCTGCTCAACAAGCTCGGCAGGAAGATGTCGGGCTTCGTCGCCGGCGGCGTGATGGTCGCCTGGGCGACCCCGCCGGTCACCGCGGCGATCATCTTCAGCTGGCTGTTCGGCACCACCGGCGGCCTCGTGAACTGGTTCCTCGACCTGCTGCCCGACGCCCTCGTCGGCGGCGGCTGGCTCGACTACAACTGGTTCGCCACCCCGCTGTCGACCTACACCGTGCTGACCGTGTGCGTGGTGTGGCAGGCGTGCCCGTTCATCGCCGTGTCCGTCCTGGCCGGGCTGAAGAGCGTCCCCGGCGAGCTGTACGAGGCGGCCCGGGTGGACGGCTCCGGCCCGTGGCGGACGTTCTGGAGCATCACCTACCCGACGCTCAAGCCGATCTTCATGGTGCTGCTGGTCATGTCGATCATCTGGGACTTCAAGGTCTTCACGCAGCTGTTCATCATGTCCGGGCTGGCCAACCGCGACGCGTTCAACCTGTCGCTGTACGCCTACTCCGAGGCGTTCGGGTCGCTCAATCCGAAGCTCGGCATGGGCTCGGCGATCGCGCTCGTGCTCACGTTCATCCTGCTCATCGTCACCGCCCTGTACGTGCGGGTCATGGTCCGCCAGGGGGAGACGCGATGAGGACCTCGCTGCCGCGCAAGATCCTGCTGAACGGGACGGGCCTGCTCGTCTTCGCGATCGCGGTCTTCCCCGTCTTCTGGATGGCGTCCACCGCGTTCAAGCCGAACAACGAGATCTTCAGCACGACGCCGAAACCGCTCCCCGCCCACCCGACGCTCAAGCACTTCGACCTGGTGCTGAACGGCGGCATCGCCGAGGTCTCCTTCTGGGAGTACTTCGCCAACAGCGCGATCCTCGCCGTCGTCACCGTGCTCGCGTCCGGCCTGCTCGCGCTGATGGCCGCGACCGCCGTCGCCCGGTTCCGCTTCCGGTTCCGCACCACCTTCCTGGTGATGCTGCTGGTGGTGCAGATGGTGCCGCTGGAGGCGCTCGTCATCCCGCTGTTCCTCGACCTGAAGCGGCTCGACCTGCTGAACAGCCTGGCGGGCCTCTCGCTCGTCTACATCGGGTTCGCGGTGCCGTTCGCGATCTGGATGCTGCGCGGGTTCGTCGCCGCGGTGCCGCGCGAGCTGGAGGAGGCCGCCGCGATCGACGGCGCCGGCCCGGTCCGGACGTTCTTCACCGTCCTGCTCCCGCTGGTCGCGCCCGGACTCGTGGCGACCAGCATCTTCTCCTTCATCACCGCCTGGAACGAGTTCATCTTCGCCTACACGTTCCTGGAAGACCAGAACAAGTACACCTTGCCGATCATGCTGCAGTTCTTCTTCGGCCGCAGCGGCAACGCCTGGGGGCCCATCATGGCAGCGTCCACGCTGCTCACCATTCCCGTCATCGCCTTCTTCCTGCTCGTCCAGCGCCGCATGGTGTCCGGCCTCACCGCCGGGGCGGTGAAGGGGTGACGACCGACGACATCGCGACCACGGCGGAGATCGCCCGGCTGGCCCGCGGCACGCTGCTCCCGTCCTTCCCCGGGGCGACCGCGCCGCGCTGGCTGCTGGACGAGCTGGAGGCCGGCCTCGGCGGCGTCACGCTCTTCGCCCTCACCGGCAACGTGCCGAGCCCCGAGTCGCTCGCCGCGCTCACCGCGCAGCTGCGCAAGGCGGGCGACCCGTTCATCACGATCGACGAGGAGGGCGGCGACGTCACCCGGCTCGGCGGCCACGCCACCGGCAGCCCCTACCCGGGCAACGCGGCGCTCGGCGCCGTGGACGACCCGGAGCTGACCCGGCGCATCTACCGCTCCATGGGCGCGGAGCTGGCCGAGGTCGGCGTCAACTTCAACTTCGCGCCGTCGGTGGACGTCAACACCGCCGACGACAACCCGGTGATCGGCACCCGCTCGTTCGGCTCCGACCCCGAGCTGGTCGCCCGGCACGCCGCCGCGTCCGTCACCGGGACGCAGGAGGCGGGCGTCGCCGCCTGCGCGAAGCACTTCCCCGGCCACGGCGCCACGGTGGACGACTCGCACCTGTCGATCCCGCTCGTGGACGCCGACCTGGAGCTGCTGGACCGCCGCGAGCTGGTCCCGTTCCGGGCGGCGATCGCCGCCGGCACCCGCGCGGTGATGACCGGCCACCTGAACCTGCCGGCGATCACCGGGGGCGCGCCGGCGACCCTGTCGCACGCCGCGATCACCGGGCTGCTGCGCGAGCGGCTCGGCTACTCGGGCGTGATCGTCACCGACGCGCTCGACATGGAGGGCGCGAGCGGCGCGATCGGCATCCCGGAGGCGTCCGTGCGGGCCCTCGCCGCGGGCGCCGACCTGCTGTGCCTCGGCCCGCGCGAGCACGCGGAGACCGTCGAGGCGACCCTCGGCGCGATCGACGCGGCCGTCCGCACCGGGCGGCTGTCCATGGGCCGGCTGCTGGACGCCGCGGAGCGCACGGCGCGGCTCAAGGAGTGGCTCGCCGGGCAGGGCGCCGCCGCGGTGGACCGCGCCGCCGGGATGGAGGCCGCGCGCCGCGCCGTGCGCGTCACGGGAGCGCTCCCAGGCTGGACCGGGCCGCCCCTGGTCGTCGAGACCGAGTCGACCGGCAACATCGCCGTCGGACCGACCCCGTGGGGGCTGCACCCGTGGGCGCCCGACGCCGTGCGGGCCGACGGCTCGGACGGGGCGGCCGAGCGCGTCCTCGCGCGCGCCGAGGGGCGCGGGCTGATCGTCGTCCTGCGCGACGCGCACCGGCACGCGGCCCAGCGCGCCCTCACCACGGCCCTGCTCACCGCCCGCCCCGACACCGTCGTGGTGGAGATGGGCCTGCCCGTCTGGCGCCCCGGATCGGCCGTCTACCTGGCCACCTACGGCGCCGCCGCCGCCAACGCCCAGGCCGCCGCCGAGCTCCTCGGGCTGACCGGCGCGCCGGGCTCGGCCGGCTAGACCCGTGGCGCGCCCGCCGGAGGACAGAGCCCGGTTCCGGCGGGCGCGTCACGCCGCCCGCGGCGCCGGATGCCCGACTGGTCCCATCGGCCAGGGATAATACGTTCATGCGATTGTCCGCCCGGGTCGATTACGCGTTGCGCGCCGCCGCGGAGCTGGCGGTCGCCGGGAGTCACCCGGTGACCGCGGTGCAGCTCGCCGAGGCGCAGCAGATCCCGCCCAAATTCCTCGAGAACATCCTCGGCCAGCTGCGCCGCTCCGGCCTCGTCCGGAGCCAGCGGGGCCCCGAGGGCGGCTACTGGCTGGCGCGGCCCGCGGAGCGGATCTCCCTCGCCGACATCATCCGCGCCATCGACGGGCCGCTGCTCGGCGTCCGGGGCGAGCGCCCCGAGCACGTCGGGTACGAGGGGCCGGCGCGGTCCCTGCAGGAGGTGTGGATCGCGCTGCGCGCCAGCGAACGCTCGATCCTGGAGCAGGTCACGCTCGCGCACATCGCGTCCGGGGAACTGCCCCCCGCCGTCCAGAAGCTCACCGAGGACCCGGCCGCCTGGGAGAGCCCCTCCCTGATCTGAGCCCCGCCCGCGGAGGAGGCACGGCCCATGCCGGAAGGGGACGTCGTCTGGCTGACGGCCCGGCGGCTGCGCGAGGCGCTCACCGGGCGGGTGCTCGCGCGCTCGGACTTCCGCGTCCCCCGGTACGCCACCGCCGACCTGCGCGGGCGGACCGTCCTGGACACCGTCCCGCGCGGCAAGCACCTGCTCACCCGGGTCGAGGACGGGCTCACCGTCCACACGCACCTGCTGATGGAGGGGCGCTGGCAGATCCGCCGGGCGGGCCCCGCCCCGCGCGACCACAGGGTCCGCCTCGTGCTGGCGAACGCGGAGTGGCAGGCGGTCGGCTACTCGCTCGGCCTGGTCGAGCTGCTGCGCACCGCCGAGGAGGACCGGGCGGTCGGCCACCTCGGGCCCGACCTGCTCGACCCGTCCTGGGGCCCCGGGACCGCCGCCGAGGCCGTCGCGCGGCTGGGCGAGCAGCCCGCGCGGCCCATCGGCGAGGCCCTGCTCGACCAGACCCGGCTCGCCGGGATCGGCAACGTCTACAAGGCCGAGGTCCTGTTCCTGCGGGGCGTGAACCCGTGGGCGCGGGTCGGGGACGTCCCCGGCCTGCCGGCCCTCGTGGAGCTGTCTCACCGGCTCCTGGACGCCAACAAGGACCGGCACGGCCACATCACCACCGGCGACCGGGGGCGCGGGCGGGAGCACTGGGTGTACGGGCGGGCCGGGCGGCCCTGCCGGCGCTGCGGGACGCGGATCGAGCGGGCCGAGCAGACCGGCGGGCGCGTCACGTTCTGGTGCCCCCGCTGCCAGCCGGCCCCGCGGTAGCCCTGCGGGAGCAGCGGGCGGACGCGGAAAGGCCCCGGCCCCCGCCGAACGGATCGGCGGGGGCCGGGGCCAACGCACCCGGGTCCGGTTCGCGCCGGGATCGTGGCGGCGCGGCGCGGGCCCGGTGGCGGGTCAGGTCTGGGCCTGGAACATCCAGTGCTGCTTCTCCAGCTCGGCGGTGATGCCGATCAGCAGGTCCTGGGTGACCTGGTCAGGCTCGTCGGTCGCGGCGATGCGCTCCCGGAAACGCGCGATCATCTGGGCCAGGATGTCGGTGATCGCGGCGACGACCTTGTCGTCGTCCAGGTAGCCGGCCTCCAGCTGCGGCAGCTCGGTGCGATCGGCGACCGTGCGGGCACGGCCGTCGGGGTTCACGCCGATCGCGACCGCGCGCTCGGCCACGTCGTCCTGGCCGGTGCGGGCGAGGGCGACCACCTCGTCCAGGTGCTCGTGCACGACCTTGAAATTGCGTCCGGTCAGGTTCCAGTGCGCCTGTTTGGCCACCAGGGCGAGATCGATGAGGTCGATGAGTGCGCCCTGCAGGGCCTGTCCGACCACCTTCACCGCATCGTCGGGAAGCGGGCTCTTGACCGTCGCCATTGTCGGGTTCCTTCCGCGTCGTTACCTTGTCCCGTACAACACGGAAAGATCCCCAGAAATGTCGCGCTCATGCGTGAGGCCGCGCACACCCGCGGCCTCTGATCAGGCATGAACGCAGGGGAGCGGGTCAGGCCGCGACCATGTCGGCGCGGAACTCCCCGGTGATCTCCTCCGGCGTCTCCGGAATGCTCTCGGCGGAAATGCGCTCGTGCTCCGGCGCGCCCGCCATGACGGGCTCGTGCTGCAGCTCGGCGAGGGCGAGCTGATCCGCGACTTCCCTCAGCACGTGCGACAGCGGAACGCCCAGGGCTTTGCAGATCGAGGACAGCAGCTCCGAGGATGCCTCCTTCTGTCCCCGCTCGACCTCGGAGAGATAGCCGAGTGACACCCGCGCCGCCGCGGACACCTCACGGAGGGTGCGTCCCTGGCGCAGCCGCAGCTGCCGCAGTACGTCACCGAGCAGCTGGCGAAGCAGGACCATCGTCTCGCTCCCTCCCTCAGTTCGGACCATCTGCCGGTTCCACCGTACCCGCCTTGACGGTGACCATGGCAGACCGTTGATTTCGTGTTCGCTCGGAACGTAACGCTGTAATCAGTCCCGGTCTTCCCGATCTGCCTGAGCCTCCTCGCTCTCACCCTCGGCGTCAAGCCCCAGCAGGACGCGTCTCAGCAGCTCAAGGGCGTGCACGACGGTCATCCGCCGGATCACCGCGCGGATCTCCGGTCCGGTGCCCGACACGGGGAGTTTCGGGCTGGCCACAGTGCGCGAGTTACCGGGACCGGCCACGCCGATATAGACCGTTCCCACGGGGCGGCCGTCCTGCGTGTCGGGGCCGGCGACGCCGGTGACGGCGAGCCCGTAGGTCGCGCCGACCGCGTCGCGCACGCCCGCGGCCATCGCGGCGGCCACGTCCGGGTGGACGGCGCCGTGCTCGGCGAGCAGGTCGGCCGGGACGCCGAGCAGCCGCTCCTTCGCCTCCGTCGCGTACGTCACCAGGCCGCCCGCGTAGGTGGCGGACGAGCCGGGCATCGCGGTCAGCTCGGCGCCGATGAGCCCGCCGGTCACCGACTCCGCCGCCGCGACCGTCTCCCCGCGGGCGGCGAGCAGCCGGTGGACGACCCGGTCCAGCGTCTCGTCCTCGGCCCCGTAGACGGCCGAGCCCAGCAGCCTCCGGACGCGCGCCTCCACGCCCTCCAGCCGCCCGGCGGCGTCCGGCCCGGTCACGGTGATCCGGATCTTCACCTCGGCGGGGTCGGGCAGGTAGGCGAGCTTCACGCCGTCCATCGCCTCGACCTCGGCGAGCCGCGCCGCCACGGCCGACTCCCACATCCGCGCGGTGCGCAGCGTCCGGCGCGCGACCGCGGGCAGCCCGGCGACGCGGACCAGCTCCGGCAGCACCGCCTCGTCCATGATCGTGCGCATCTCGAACGGGACGCCGGGCAGCGCGTACACGACCCCGCCGGGCAGCTCGACGCGCAGGCCGGGCGCTGAGCCCGCGGAGTTCGCCAGCACCCGCGCGCCCTTCGGCACGTCGGCCATGCGCAGCGCCATCGGCTGCAGCTCGCGGCCGGCGCGGGCGACCCGCTCGCGCAGCCGCCGCTCCAGGCCGGGGTCGCGGACGAGCGGGACGCCCGCCGCCGCGGCGAGCGCGTCCCGGGTGAGGTCGTCGTAGGTGGGCCCCAGCCCGCCGGTGGTGATCACCGCGTCGGCCCGCTCGAGCGCCGACGTCACGGCCGCCGCGATCACGTCCGGCTCATCGCCCACCACGACGCTGCGGGTGACGTCCACGCCGTGGTCGGCGAGGCGCCGGCCGAGCCAGGCCGCGTTGCCGTTGACCGTGTCGCCGAGGAGCAGCTCGTCCCCGACCGTGAGCAGTTCGATTCGCATGGCGTCCGAATCTACCGGCGCCCGCCCGCGACGGCCCCGGCGCGCCCCCGGTTCACCATGAAAATCGGCCGAATGAGGACGGAAGCGCCGCGCGGGTGTTCGAACCGGTCCAACGGCCCATCACCTTTTCCGTCGCCGCGGGAAAGAGGCGGCCGCGCTTTGTCCGCCGGGACGGGACCGCTTCCGCCACGCCGCGCGGAGAAGACGCCCGAGTGGACGCGCATCGTCGCCGCGCGGCATCGACCTGCGGTCCAACAATGCCGAGAAGCCCAGGTCACATTGTGAGTCAAAACTCATTTGATCGATTCGTCCGCACGGACGCGGGCGGGGATAATCGAATCGCGTGGCGCCCGCGAACCGGGGCCGCGGGACCACGACCGGGGTGGGCGTGGCCTCGCGGCCGCCCGCGGGCGCCACGGCCCGTCCGCAGCCCCCCGCGCCGGGGGCGGCACTCGCTCAGGGGCGCGCCAGCCGGCGCAGCACGGCGCCGCAGCGGCGGGCGTAGCGGCGCTGGAACGCCGGCCCGAGCGGGCCCGCCAGCCGCACCGCGGCCGCCGCCGGGCGGCTGAACGCCGTGACGGTCAGCCACACGTCGTCCTCCTCGTCCCGGTGCACGACGAACGACTCCTCGCCCGACTCCGGATGCCCCGGCACTGTCCCGTACGCCCACCCGGCGCAGCGGTCCTCCTCGCGGGTCCACACGATCCGGCAGGGCGCGCGCAGCCGCAGCGGGCCGAGCCCGAGCCCGAGCACGACGGTGACGCCGGGGGCCGCGCGCGGAGCCGAGGCGTCCACCCGGAGCGGCAGCGCCCGGTGCATCCAGAACTCCATGAGCGCGTCGGCCGCGTTCCGGAAGACCTCCGGGCCGCTCCCGACCGGCGTGCGCTCGCGCAGATGCCGGTACCCGGCCGGGCGCTCCGCGTCACGCGTCGCGCCGACCTCGGCGTACGTGAAGTCCAGTGCCGTCACCGGCCTTTTACCCCCAAGCTGACGAATCGCCGTCAAGTATCGCCGCTTCCCCTGGCCCGCGCGGGCGGGGGCCGCGTAGCGTCCCGCACATGACCGCCATCGTGGCCGGACTCAACGTCTTCCCCGTCAAGAGCGCGGGCGGCGTCGCGCTCGCCGAGGCCGAGCTGACGCCCACCGGGCTGCGGCACGACCGCGAGTTCATGCTCGTCCGCCCGGACGGGCGGCACCTGTCGCAGCGGGAGATCCCCGAGATGGCCCTGCTCCAGCCCGTCTTCGACGGCGTGAAGCTCACCGTCTCCAGCCCGCTGGCGGGCGCGCCGCTGGTGTGCGAGGCGGCGGACGGCCCGGCGCTCGACGTCACCGTCCACAAGCGCCCCTGCCGGGGAGTCGACCAGGGCGACGACGCGGCCCGCTGGTTCTCGACCGCGCTCGGCGCCCCCTGCCGCCTCGTCCGGTTCACCGGCACGCGGCCCACCCCGCTCGGCGGCGGGACGCTCGCGTTCGCCGACGGCTACCCGGTCTCGGTGCTGTCCGCCGAGTCGCTCGACGACCTCAACCGGCGGGTCGGGGAACCGCTGCCGATGTCCCGGTTCCGGCCCAACATCGTCCTGCGCGGCCTCGGCCCCTACGGGGAGGACGCCGCCACCCGGCTGCGCGGCGCCGCCGCCGAGATCGAGCTGATCCGGCCGGCGGACCGCTGCATGATCGTCAACACCGACCAGGAGACCGCCCGGCGCTCCCCCGGAACGCTCCGCGCGCTCGCCCGCTACCGCCTCGCCCGGTTCGGCGGCGCCCGCGGGATCATGTTCGGCCGCCTCGGCGTCCCCCGCGCGACGGGCGTCCTGCGCGTCGGCGACGAACTGGCCGCGTCCTAGGCGGTCAGGACGCGCGGGGCGCGCGGCGCAGCCGCCACGCGCGGACGAGGTAGTCCGCGCCGGTGACGACGGTGACGACGAGGGCGGCGCCCATGGTGACCCACCGGACGTAGTCGAGCGGGCCGGGCAGGATGTAGAAGCCGATGGCGACGACCTGCAGCATCGTCTTCAGCTTCCCGCCCTTGCTCGCCGGGATCACCCCGTACCGGATCACCACGAAGCGCAGCACGGTGATGCCGATCTCGCGGACCATGATCGCGGCGGTCACCCACCACCACAGCTCCCCCATCAGCGACAGGCTGACCAGCGCGGCGCCGGTGAGCGCCTTGTCGGCGATCGGGTCGGCGATCTTGCCGAAGTCGGTGACGATGCCGCGGGCCCGCGCGATGTCCCCGTCGATCTTGTCGGTGATGGAGGCGGCCGCGAACACCGCGAACGCGGCGAGCCGCCAGCCGGTGCCGTCCAGGAACAGCAGCCACACGAAGACCGGGACCAGCACGATCCGGATCATCGTCAGGGCGTTGGCGATGTTCCACACCCCCGCGGGGGGCGGCTCCGGGGCGCCGGCGACCGGCCCCGTGGCGTCCGCGATCATGCGGTGCCCGCGATCGGGCCCGCGATCGGTTCCGCGACCAGGTCCACGCCGTCGCTCCCGGTGACGCGCGCCTCGACGATCTCGCCCAGCGCCAGGCCCTCGCCGCGGACGAGGACCGTCCCGTCCACCTCCGGCGCCTGGTGCTCGGCGCGCCCCTCGAAGCCGCCCCGCCCGTCCTCCGGCAGGGCCTTGTCCTCCAGCAGGACGCGGACGGCCGAGCCGATCCGGTCCTCGGCCCGCTGCGCCGTCAGCTCCTCGGCGAGCCCGGACAGCTCGTCGACGCGGCGGGCGACCTCGGCCGGGTCGAGCTTGCCGTCCAGGCCGGCGGCCTCCGTGCCGTCCTCGTCGGAGTAGCCGAACACGCCGATCGCGTCCAGCCGCGCGGCGGACAGGAACTCCGCCAGCTCCTCGAAGTCGTCCTCGGTCTCGCCGGGGAAGCCGACGATGAAGTTGGACCGCACGCCCGCCTCGGGGGCGAGCTCGCGGATCTGGTCGAGCAGCCCGAGGAACCGCTCCCGGTCGCCGAACCGCCGCATCGAGCGCAGCACCGGGCCGGACGCGTGCTGGAACGACAGGTCGAAGTAGGGGGCGACGCCGGGCGTGCCGCAGATCGCCTCGATGAGGCCGGGCCGGGTCTCGGCGGGCTGCAGGTAGCTCACCCGGACGCGCTCGATGCCGTCCACGGCGGCCAGGCGGGGCAGCAGCCTCTCCAGCGCGCGCAGGTCGCCGAGGTCCTTGCCGTAGGACGTCGAGTTCTCGCTGACGAGGACCACCTCGCGGACGCCGTGCCCGGCGAGCCAGCGCGCCTCCTCCAGCACCTCCGCCGGCGGGCGCGAGACGTACGCGCCGCGGAACGCGGGGATCGCGCAGAACGTGCAGCGCCGGTCGCAGCCGGACGCCAGCTTCAGCGGCGCGACCGGGCCGCCGCCGAGCCGCCGCCGCAGCACCCGGGGGCCGGACGCGGGCGCCACCCCGTCCGGCAGGTCGGCCGGGGCGCCGTGCCCGGGGACCGCCACGTGCGACGCCGGCCGGTCCACCGGGCTGATCGGCAGCAGGGTGCGGCGGTCGCGGGGGGTGTGCGCCTCCCGCCTGCGGCCCGCCATCACGTCGTCGAGCCGCTCGGCGATGCCCTCGTAGTCGTCGAAGCCGAGCACCGCGTCGGCCTCCGGCAGCGCCTCGGCCAGCTCCCTGCCGTACCGCTCGGCCATGCAGCCGGCCGCCACCACCTTGGCGCCCGAGTCGTGCGCGGCGAGCAGCGTGTCGATGGAGTCCTTCTTCGCGGCCTCGATGAACCCGCAGGTGTTGACGACCACGACGTCCGCGCCGTCGGCGCCGTCGGCCAGGTCCCAGCCGGCGTTCTCGATGCGCGCGGCGAGTTCTTCGGAGTCGACCTCGTTGCGTGCGCAGCCGAGCGTGATGAGCGAGACCTTGCGGCGAGTGGACATGCCCCTAAAGGTAATGGGCCCCGGCGCCGGGACGTACCGGCGGCCCCTACGCGGGCTCGGGGTCGTTCTTGTCGAAGCTCAGCCGCTGCACGCCCTCGCCCTTGCCGGGCGAGCCGATGTCCTTGCCGTTCACGGTCAGGTCGACGCTGCCGCCGACGCCGATCACGAGCTTGACCTTCTTCTTGGCGGTGAACTCCTTCTCATCGCCCTTGTGCAGGGTGCCGATGAACAGCGTCCTGCCCTTGTCGCCGATGACGTTCAGCCACGTGGTGCGCTTGGCCTCCAGCCGCACCTCGACCTTCGTGCGCGGGGCCTCCGCGATGGGCGCGCCGGTCTTCGGCGCGGACGCGGACGGCGACGGGGAGGGCGGCGCGGGCGTCCCGGCGACCTGCTGCGCGGTGCGCTGCTCGCCGCCGCCGTCGTGCCCGACCACCTGGACGACGCCGTAGATGACGACGAGGGCGAGCGCGAAGGCCATCGCGGCGCTCCAGTTCGGCGCCTTGCGCTCCCGGAACGCGACGGGCTGCTCCGGCTCGAACGCCGACACCGCCGAGACGGGCTGCGGGGCGCCGCCGTGCGCGGCGTCGAACTCGGCGACGAGCGGCTCCGGGTCGATGCCGATGACCCGGCAGATGCTGCGGATATGACCGCGGGCGTAGAAGTTGCCACCGCAGAGCGAGAAATCGTCGGCCTCCATGCCGCGGATGACGGTTTCCCGTATCCGCGTCTGGAGACTGACCTGTGTCACCGAGAGACCGGCTCGCTCGCGCTCCTCCGCCAAGGTCTCACCGATGCTCACCTCGGGCCTCCTTTGGGGGCACTCGTGGCCGATCTTCAGGGACACCAGTCTAGGAACGGGAATGCCCGCTGGGCGACAGCCGACACGTTCGAAACAGGGCAAGATTTCGCATCATTCCGTAATGCCCTGGCCGGGGTCGCTCAGCCGCCCTCGCCGCGCAGTTCCGCGAGCACCCGGGGAAGATCGTCCGGCTTGGCCAGCACGTCCCGCGCCTTGGACCCCTCGCTCGGCCCGACGATGTCGCGGCTCTCCATCAGGTCCATCAGCCGCCCGGCCTTGGCGAACCCGACGCGGAGCTTGCGCTGCAGCATCGACGTCGACCCGAACTGCGTCGACACGACCAGCTCGATGGCCTGGACGAGCAGGTCCATGTCGTCGCCGATCTCCTCGTCGATCTCCTTCTTCGGCTTGTTCGACTCGCCGACGTCCTCGCGGTACTCCGCCTCCATCTGCTGCTTGCAGTGGTCGACGACCCCGTGGATCTCCTTCTCCGACACGTAGGCGTTCTGGATGCGCATCGGCTTGCTCGCGCCCATCGGCAGGAACAGCGCGTCGCCCTGCCCGACCAGCTTCTCCGCGCCCGGCTGGTCGAGGATGACGCGGCTGTCGGACAGCGAGGAGGTCGCGAACGCCAGCCGGGACGGCACGTTGGCCTTGATGAGCCCGGTGACGACGTCCACCGAGGGCCGCTGCGTCGCCAGGACGAGGTGGATGCCGGCGGCGCGGGCGAGCTGGGTGATGCGGACGACCGAGTCCTCCACGTCGCGGGGCGCGACCATCATCAGGTCGGCCAGCTCGTCGACGATGACGAGCATGTACGGGTACGGGGTGTAGACGCGCTCGCTGCCGGGCGGCGGCTTGAGCTTGTTCGCCTTCACCGCCTTGTTGAAGTCGTCGATGTGGCGGTACCCGGACGCGGCCAGGTCGTCGTAGCGGCGGTCCATCTCGCCGACGACCCATTCGAGGGCCTCGGCGGCCTTCTTCGGGTTCGTGATGATCGGCGTGATCAGGTGCGGGATGCCCTGGTACATCGTCAGCTCGACCCGCTTGGGGTCGACCAGGACCATCCGCACCTCGTCCGGCGAGGCGCGCATCAGGATCGAGGTGATGAGCCCGTTGATGCACGTCGACTTGCCCGCGCCGGTGGCGCCCGCGATGAGGATGTGCGGCATCTTCGCCAGGTTCGCCACGACCGTGCGGCCCTCGACGTCCTTGCCGAGCCCGACGATCATCGGGTGGTGCTCGTTGGTCGCGGCCGGGGAGCGCAGCACGTCGCCGAGGCTGACGATGTCCTTGTCGGTGTTGGGGATCTCCACCCCGATCGCCGACTTGCCGGGGATCGGGGAGATGATCCGCACGTCGGCGCTCTTCACCGCGTAGGCGATGTTCTTGGTGAGCGCGGTGACCTTCTCGACCTTCACCGCCGGGCCCAGCTCGATCTCGTACCGGGTGATCGTCGGGCCGCGGGTGAACCCGGTGACCTGCGCGTCGATGTCGAACTGCTCCAGCACGCCGGTGAGCGCGTTCACGACCGTGTCGTTGGCCTTCGTCCGCGGCTTGGACACGCTGCCGGGACGCAGCATCGACGGGTCGGGCAGCACGTAGATCTCGCCGGACGACGACAGCGGCAGCTGCTCGGAGCGGCGCGGCGCGGGCGTCGGGTCGGGCACGTCGTGCGGCACCCCGGACGCGGACTCGCCCGCCGCGCGCTCGTCCCCGGGCGGGCCGGGGGGCTCGTCGTCGGCGGGCGGGGCCGGCGGCGGGACCTCGGCGCCGAACGGATCGGGCTCGAACAGCTCGTCGGCGAGGTCGCGGCGCGGCGGCTCGGCCTTCTTCGGCGCGTCCTCCAGCAGCGGCGAGTCGTACGGCCGGGAGTGCTCGCCGACCTCCAGCTCGTCGCCGCCGTCCTCGGCGCGCTTCCTGCGCCGCCGCCTCTTCGGCGCGTCCTCGCCCTCCCGCCCGCCGGCGGGCGCGCGCTCCGGGCGGCCCTGCAGCGTCGCCATCGCCCACAGGTCGGCGACCCGCTCGGGCACCTTCGCGATCGGCGTCGCGGTGACGACCAGCAGCCCGAACCCGGACAGGAGCAGCAGCAGCGGGACGGCCACCCACCCGCTGAGCGCCGCCTCCAGCGGGGCCGACACCAGCCAGCCGACGACGCCGCCGGACTCGCGGACGCCCGCCATGTCCCTCGCCGGGGACGGGACGCCGGCGGCGATGTGCAGGATGCCGAGCACGCCGACGCCGAGCGCGGTCATGCCGATGACGATGCGGCCGGTGTCCTCGTGGTCCTCGGGGTGGCGCAGCGTCCGCCACGCCAGCAGCGCCAGCAGCACGGGCAGCGCCATCGCCATGATGCCGAGGCCGCCGCGCGCGACCTTCTCCAGCGCGATCGTGACGACGCCGTCCGGCCGGAACCAGGTGACGGAGGCCAGCACGATCGAGGAGCCGAGCAGCGCCAGCCCGAGCCCGTCGCGCCGGTGCTCGGGGTCGAGGTTGCGGGCGCCGTGCCCGTAGGCGCGGAAGACCGACCCGACCGCGACGGCCGCGAGCAGGTACAGCCTGAACAGGAGCTTGAAGAACCCGAGGACGGCCTGGGAGATCGGGTCGGGCTTCTGCGGGGGCCGCCCCCGACCCGAGCCGCGGCCCTTGGAGGCGCCGCCGCTCGGTCGCTTCCGGGGGGACGAACCTGCGGACTTGCGGGCCGCCGTGCCCCCCGCACGCGAAGAGGTTCTCGCACCCCCGGACGCACGTGTGGCCATGGTTATGAGAGTAACCAAGGACCTCGGGGGTTCCGGGGATGACGCAAGGCGTGTTGGAGAACGGACGGCCGCGGGGCCCGCGGCCGTCCGGACCCGGCCTCAGACCTCCACGACCACCGGGACGATCATCGGGCGGCGCCGGTAGTTGTCGCTCACCCACTTGCCGACGGTGCGCCGGATCAGCTGGCTCATCTGGTGCAGGTCGTTCACGCCGTCGCCGGCGGCGTCCCGCAGCGCGTCCTCGATCCGCGCGATGACCTCGTCGAAGTCCTCGTTGAGGATGCCGGCGCCGCGGGCGTGCACCTCCGGCCCGGCGACGACCTTGCCGGACGTCGAGTCGATGCCGACGACGATGGAGACGAACCCCTCCTCGCCGAGGATGCGCCGGTCCTTCAGCGAGGTCTCGGTGACCTCGCCGACCGAGAGCCCGTCCACGTACACGTACCCGGCGGGGACGGCACCGGCGATCTTGGCGCGGCCGTCCACGAGGTCGACGACGACGCCGTCCTCGGCGATGACGATCCCCTCCTCGGGGACGCCGGTGAGCGCGGCGAGCTTGGCGTGCGCGCGCAGGTGCCGCCACTCCCCGTGGATGGGGATGAAGTTGGCCGGCTTGGTCACGTTCAGCACGTACAGCAGCTCGCCGGCCGAGGCGTGCCCGGACACGTGCACGAGCGCGTTGCCCTTGTGCACGATGCGGGCGCCCCAGCGGGTGAGGCCGTTGATCACGCGGTTGACCGCGTTCTCGTTGCCGGGGATCAGCGAGGACGCCAGCAGCACGGTGTCGCCCTCGGTGATGCGGATCGAGTGGTCGCGGTTCGCCATCCGCGACAGCGCCGACATCGGCTCGCCCTGCGACCCGGTGCACACCAGCACCAGCCGGTCGCCGGGAATGTCGTCCAGATCCTTCTGCTCCACCATGATGCCGTCGGGCACGTCCAGGTAGCCCAGCTCCCGCGCGACGCCCATGTTGCGGACCATGGACCGGCCGATGAAGCAGACCTTGCGGCCGTTGGCGACGGCGGCGTCCAGGACCTGTTGGACGCGGTGGATGTGCGAGGCGAAGCAGGCGACGATGAGCCGCTCCTGCGCGGTGCGGAACACCTCGTCCACGACCGGCCCGATGTTGCGCTCGCTGGTGACGAACCCGGGCACCTCGGCGTTGGTCGAGTCGGCCATCAGCAGGTCGATGCCCTCGGCGCCGAGCCGGGCGAAGCCCGGCAGGTCGGTGAGCCGGCCGTCCAGCGGCAGCTGGTCCATCTTGAAGTCGCCGGTGTGCAGGACGAGCCCGGCGGGCGTGCGGACGGCGACGGCCAGCGCGTCGGGGATGGAGTGGTTGACGGCGAGGAACTCGCAGTCGAACGGGCCGAAGTTCCGCCGCCCGCCCTCCGCGACCACCTCCGTCACCGGCTTGATGCGGTGCTCGGTGAGCTTGGCCTCCAGCAGCGCGAGCGTCAGCCTCGAGCCGACGAGGGGGATGTCGCGGCGCTCGCGCAGCAGGTAGGGGACGGCGCCGATGTGGTCCTCGTGGCCGTGCGTGAGGATGACGGCCTCGACGTCGTCGAGGCGGTCCCTGATGTACTCGAAGTCGGGCAGTATCAGATCGACACCGGGCTGCTCGGTCTCGGGGAACAGCACGCCGCAGTCGACGACGAGCAGGCGTCCGCCGTACTCGAACACCGTCATGTTGCGGCCGATCTCCCCGAGCCCGCCGAGCGCGACGATGCGCAGGCCGCCCTCGGGCGGCGCGGGCGGGTCCGAGAGCTCCGGGTGAGGATGACTCACCGGGTGACCTCCGGGATGGCGACCTCCGGCACTTTGACTCCCCCTATCGTGAGGTCTTCTCGCAGGCGCGCCGCGAACTCCGGCGTGGCCTCCACCAGCGGCGCGCGGAGCGGGCCGCCTCCGGGGAGGCCGAGCAGGTTCAGCGCTGCCTTGACGGCGATGGCGCCCTGCGTACGGGTCATGATGGCGGTGACCACGGGCAGCAGCCGGCGGTGGATCTCCAGCGCCCGGCCGTGGTCACCGGCGCGGTATGCGTCGATCATCTCATGGAGTTCGACGCCGACGACATGCCCGACCACGCTGACGAACCCCGCCGCGCCGACCGAGAGCCAGGGCAGGTTGAGGTTGTCGTCGCCGGAGTACCAGACCAGGTCGGTCTGCGCCATCACGCGGGACGCGCCGAACAGGTCGCCCTTGGCGTCCTTGACGGCGATGATCCGCGGATGCTCGGCGAGCTGGACGAGCGTGTCGTTCTCGATCGGCACCCCGGCGCGCCCCGGGATGTCGTACAGCATGCAGGGCAGCCCCGTCGCGTCGGCCACGGCGGTGAAGTGGCGGACGAGGCCCTCCTGCGGGGGCTTGTTGTAGTAGGGGGTGACCACGAGCAGCCCGTGCGCGCCGGCGGCCTCGGCCTGCCGCGCGAGCTGCAGGGTGTGCTCGGTGTGGTTGGTGCCGGCACCGGCGACGATCACGGCGCGGTCGCCGACCGCCTCGATGACCGCGCGCAGAAGCTTGCTCTTCTCGTCGTCGCTCGTCGTCGGCGACTCGCCCGTCGTCCCGTTGACGACGAGGCCGTCGTGGCGCCGCTCGTCGACCAGGTGGGTCGCGAGGCGCGCGGCGCCGTCGTAGTCGACGCCGCCGTCGGGGAGGAACGGGGTGACCATGGCGGTCAGCATCCGTCCAAACGGGGCGTCAGTCGTTGTGCTGGGTGCCATGCAACGAACGGTACCGTTCCGGCCGTTCTCCTTGGACCCGCAGGTCGTACATAAAAGGAGAAGCCGCCGCCACGCGCTCGGGGGTACGCGTGGCGGCGGCTTCCATCACCACATCGTGGCACGCAAAAGCCGCGTTACGGGGTCAGTCCGGCCACTTCCCGGACTCGATCGGATAACGTGACCCAGCGGTCATCTCATGCAGCCGGACGCGCAGCTCCTCGACGTCGGGGGTGCGCACGAGATCGTTGCCGCGGACGGCCCACCAGAGGCCGGATCCGCCCCGTCCGATCCGCCAGCCGGCGAACTCGGCTGACAGCTCGCCGATCCGGTCGGCGTCGCGTCGCGCGGTCTGCTGAACGCCCATCGGCCTCGTCCCCACTTCCTTTGCCGTCCGGTGGTTCCGTCTTGACTTCCGCACGGGGCAATACCCCCGAAGGTGAAGGGCTATCCAACCCTTTCTACCTGCGCGGACAAGGGAAAGGGAACGTGGCCGGGGAGGTTTCTCAACCGGCAGGACTTTCTGTCGTCCGGGGCAGCCAGATGGAGCGGTAACGGGCCCACTCGTCCGGCCGGGTCGTCCAGTCCGCGTACACGCCGACGCCGTAGGGGCGCTTCGGCGGGCGCTCCAGCTGGTCGACCCCGCGCCGGACGCCGCGCAGCGCGACGGACAGGTCCTCCGCCCACTCCATGAGGGGGCGGTAGGTCGGGACGCCGATGAACACGGTCGCCCGGTCGCCGATGAGCTCCAGCGTCTCGCGGGTGTGCCGGGCGAAGTGCCGGCCGGCCAGGGAGCGGGTCGGCAGCGACACGTCGTAGGTCATGATCGCGACCTGGTCGGCGCGGTCGGCGACGGCGCGCAGGAAGTCCCGCGTCGGGCGCGGCGGGTAGTGGACCGGCCCGGTGCGCGGGATCAGCGCCTTGTAGACGGGCTGCAGGGCGTCGATGAGCGTCGGCTGCTCCAGCGCCACCGACAGCACCTTGCCCCGCGCCCCGGTCAGCTCGCGCGTGCGGTCCAGGAGCGCCATGAACGCCCTGTCGTCGGGGTAGATCGGCTCGAAGTCGTAGTGGATGCCGTCGAAGCCGGCGTCCAGGAAGGCGGCGTCGGTCCTGACGACCCTGTCCCGGACGGCCGGGTCGTCCAGGTCGATGACCCCCTTGCCGTCGACCATCCGGATCTGCCCCAGGTACGCCTGGGAGCGGACGCCCGGTGCGTACTCGCGCATGGATTCGATGAGCCGCCGCGCATAGCGGTACTTCGACGCGGGGACCGTCCCGTCCGCCTCGACCGGGCCCGCGTGGAAGAACACGTCGGTGATGCGGTTCCGCTTGAGCAGGTCGCCGAACGCGCGGTACTCGGCGTCGCTGTGCGGCTCCCCCACCCACTGGTGCCGCGCCCACAGCGCGTTGGTCTCGGTGCCGCGCGCGTGCGGCTCGGGCTGCCACCAGACCCACGCCCCCGCGAAGACGAGGGCGGCGAGGCCGAGCACGTACGCCGCCGCCCATCCGGTCCAGCGCAGCAGCCTGCGTGCGATTCTCGCGACCCGCCCCTTGTGCTCCATCACGCAATGATCCCGGACGAGCGGGGCGTCCCGGACGACGTACCCCAGGAACCCCCCATGGGATGATCATGGTCGGGACGTGATCGCGCTCCGGCCGTCGACACGCGGGGACGCCGCTCGCCCAGATCGTCGAGGACCGACCCCGGGGCGGGTCCGCCGGAGCCCCGTCACGGGAGGGGGCACAGGCAGAACTCGTTGCCCTCGGGGTCGCGCCACACCTGGAAGGACGCGCCCGGCGGGGTGGGCGCCCGCGTCGCGCCGAGGCCCGCCGCCCGCTCACCGGCCGCCCGGACGTCGGGCACGTCCAGGTCGAAGTGCAGCCGGTTCTTGGCCGTCTTGCGTTCCGGGACCCGCTGGAACGACAGGACGGGCCCGTTCCCGCCGAGCGGCGCGAGGTCGAGCCAGTCGTCGTCGGCGCGCGTCGTGCGCATGCCGAGCAGCTCGCCCCAGAACGCGGCCATGGCGTCCAGGTCGGCGCAGTCGATGACGATGTTGGCCACCTTCGGGATCACCGGGCGCCTCCCGCCGCGCGGACCGCGCCGGCCGTGCGCGCCGCGGCGCGCGCGCAGTGCACGGCGGGCTGCGGGCGCCGCGCCGGG